>NZ_JBBLYU010000006.1 GCF_037911135.1 Phaeobacter sp. A36a-5a
AGACCCGCCGCCTGATGCGGGATCACAATCTGACCACCGTCTGCGAAGAGGCCGCCTGCCCCAATATCGGCGAATGCTGGTCCAAACGTCATGCCACCATGATGATCATGGGCGAGATCTGCACCCGCGGCTGTTCTTTCTGCAATGTCTCGACCGGTCGCCCCGATGCGCTGGACGCCTTTGAGCCCGGTCGGGTGGCACAGGCGGTCAAGAAACTGGCGCTGCGCCATGTCGTGATCACCAGCGTTGATCGCGATGATCTGGAGGACGGCGGCGCGGCCCATATCGCCCAGACCATCCGCGCCGTGCGCCACCAGACCCCCGGCACCACGATTGAGGTGCTGACCCCGGATTTTCTGGGCAAGGGTGATGCCGCAAAGATCGTCTTTGACGCGGCCCCGGATGTGTTCAACCACAATCTGGAAACCGTCCCACATCTCTACCCCCGTGTCCGCCCCGGTGCGCGGTATTACAGCTCGCTGCGGCTGCTGGATGACGCCAAACGCGCCAATCCACAGGTTTTTACCAAATCCGGCCTGATGGTCGGCATGGGAGAAACCCAAGAAGACCTGCGTCAGGTGATGGATGATCTGCGCGCTGCGGACGTCGATTTTCTGACCGTGGGACAGTATCTTCAGCCCACCCCGAAACACCATCCGATTGATCGCTTCGTCACCCCGGAGGAGTTTGAGCAGATCGAACGCATGGCCCGAAGCAAAGGGTTCCTTGGTGTCTCGGCGACACCTCTGACCCGCTCTTCCTTTCACGCGGATGAGGATTTTGCGGCGCTCAAGGAAGCCCGCAACAGGCAGCTTGGCGACAGCCTTGCGGGGGGTGCCGGCTAACGGACCACCCCTCGGACCGGGATTGCCCCGCGACTGGTGGGTCGCGGCAGGAGGGGCAGGACCGGGAAATCGACTTGTCATCGGTCGCGAACCGCAGCAAAGGCCGGGACAGGCACTCATAGGCCAAGGACCACCACCCAAAGGGAGGAAAATTATGGAAGTTTTGAATTCGATTGTGGGCTATATCAACGGGATCGTCTGGGGACCGCTGATGCTGGTCCTCATTCTCGGCGTTGGCCTGTTCTTGCAGATCGGGCTGAAGCTGATGCCCATCCTGCGCATCGGCACCGGCTTTGCCCTGCTGTTCAAGGGCCGCGAGGCCGGAGATGGCGAGGGCCAGATCACCCCGTTTAACGCGCTGATGACCGCGCTGTCGGCCACCATCGGCACCGGCAATATCGCCGGCGTTGCCACCGCCGTGTTCCTCGGCGGCCCCGGCGCGCTGTTCTGGATGTGGATGACCGCACTGGTCGGCATGGCCACCAAATATTCCGAAGCCGTGCTGGCGGTAAAATACCGCGAACAGGACAGCCAGGGCAATTATGTCGGCGGCCCGATGTATTACATCAAGAACGGTCTTGGCGCGAACTGGGCCTGGCTCGGCTTTGCCTTTGCGCTGTTCGGTGCAATCGCCGCCTTCGGCATCGGCAATGGTGTCCAGGCCAATGGTGTGGCACAGGTGCTGGAAACCAACTTCGGCTTCAACCCCTCCATCACCGGTATCGTGCTGATGGCGCTGACCGGCGCCGTGATCCTTGGCGGCATCACCCGCATCGGTGCGGTGGCCGGGAAACTGGTCCCCTTCATGGCTGTCAGCTATGTCACCATCGGCCTGCTGGTTCTGATCATCAACGCCGATCAGCTGGGCCATGCCTTGGGTCTTGTCTTCACCTATGCTTTCACCCCCTCGGCCGCTGAAGGCGGCTTTGCCGGGGCCGCTGTCTGGGCCGCAATCCGCTTTGGTGTGGCCCGTGGCGTGTTCTCGAACGAAGCCGGTCTTGGCTCCGCCCCGATCGCCCATGCCGCAGCTGAAACCAAAGGTCCGGTAAATCAGGGCCTGATCGCCATGCTGGGCACGTTCATCGACACCATCATCGTCTGTTCCATCACCGGTCTGGCCATCATCGCCTCCGGCGCCTGGACCTCGGGCGAAAGCGGTGCAGCGCTGACCTCGCTGGCCTTTGAAACCTCCCTGCCCGGCTTTGGCGGCTATGTGATCGCCATCGCGCTGTCGATCTTTGCCTTTACCACCATTCTGGGCTGGTCCTACTATGGCGAGAAATGCGTCGGCTATCTTCTGGGTGCCAAGGTGTTGATCGGCTACCGTGTGCTGTGGATCGTCGCGATCTACTTCGGGGCCACGGCGGATCTGGGCTTCATCTGGCTGCTGGCGGATACGCTGAACGCGATGATGGCGATCCCGAACCTGATCGCCCTCGCCCTGCTGAGCCCGGTCGTCTTCAAGGTGACGAAAGAGTTCTTTGCCTCCAACGGGCAGACGGAAGAGCCGAGCAAAGGCGCGGCAGAATAATCAAGACCAACCGACATCGGGGCGCGGCAGGCGTCGCGCCCCGGCTTTTCAACCACATCAATTCAAGGGCAAGACGCTATGACCGACGCGCCGAAACGTACCCCGCTCTATGACCTGCATGTCGCCCTCGGCGGCAAGATGGTGGATTTTGCCGGCTGGGAAATGCCGGTCCAGTACCCCATGGGCATCATGGGAGAGCACAAACAGTGCCGCGAAAAGGCTGCGCTGTTCGATGTCAGCCACATGGGCCAGGTGATCCTGCGCGGCGACAACGTCGGCGAAAAGCTGGAGGCGCTCTGCCCGCAGGCCTTTGCCACCCTCAAGGAAGGCAAGGCACGCTATGGCTTCTTCACCAATGACGATGGCGGCATCATGGACGACCTCATCGTCTCCAATGCCGGCGATCATTACTTCGTGGTGGTGAACGCCGCCCTGCGCCATCAGGACATCCCCCATATGAAGGCGCATCTCGACGGTGTCGAGGTGACCGAGATCTTCGACCGCGCGCTGGTCGCCGTTCAGGGCCCGGCAGCCGAAAATGTGGTGGGCGACCTTTGCCCCGCCGCCCGCGAGATGACATTCATGGAAACCATCCTTGCCGATATCGACGGCGTGGAATGCCGCATTTCCCGCCTCGGGTACACCGGCGAAGACGGCTACGAGATTTCCATCCCCGAGGCTGACGCCGAACGCATCACCAGGCTGTTCCTGGCCCATGACGATTGCGAACCCGCCGGTCTGGGCGCGCGCGACTCCCTGCGTCTGGAGGCCGGTCTCTGCCTTTATGGCAATGACATCGACCAGTCGACCTCCCCGATCGAGGCCTCGCTGGCCTGGGCGATCCAGAAACGCCGCAAGGAAGAAGGCGGCTTCCCCGGTGCCGCCCGCATCCAGAAAGAGCTGGCCGAGGGGGCCGCGAAGAAACTGGTCGGCATCAAACCCTCGGGTCGCGCGCCCGCCCGTCAGCACGTTGAAATCCAATGCGCCGACGGCAATACCATCGGTGAAATCACCTCCGGCTGCTTTGGCCCCACCGTCGGCGGCCCGGTCGCCATGGGCTATGTCGCCGCGCCGCATGGCAAACCGGGCGAACAGGTCAAGCTGATCATCCGTGGCAAGCCCCATGATGCAGAAATCACCGCGCTGCCCTTCGTCACCCAGAACTACAAACGTTAAGCTCCAGGAGTACCCGAGATGACCACCTATTATTCCGAAGATCACGAATGGATCACCGTCGAGGGCGACACCGCCACGCTCGGCATCACCAAACATGCCGCCGAGCAGCTGGGTGAAGTTGTCTTCATCGAGCAGCAGGACAGCGGCGAGGAATTTGAAAAAGGCGGCGAGATCGGCGTCATTGAATCGGTGAAGGCCGCGTCGGAAATCTACGCCCCGCTCGATGGCGAGATCACCGCCATCAACGAGACTCTGGCCGACAACCCCGGCGCCCTGAACGAAGACCCCGAAGGCGCGGCCTGGATCTACAAGATCAAACTCTCCGACACCTCGCAGCTGGAGGATCTGATGGATCTGGACGGCTACAAGGCGCTGATCGGCTGATCCTGCGCGGCGGATCCGGCAACCGGCTCCGCCGCATCTTCTGGCTCTAAATATCCCCGCCGGAGGCTCCCGCAGCCTCGGCAGGCGACCCCTCGCAACAGGAGCGCTCCACATGGCCTTCAAACTGACTGATTACGAAGCTTATGATTTTGCCAATCGCCGCCACATCGGGCCCAGCCCGCGTGAAATGGCCGATATGCTCAAAACCATCGGTTTCAATACCCTCGATGAGCTGATCGACGCCACCGTGCCCCCCGCCATCCGCCAGAAAGAGGCGCTGGACTGGGGGCCGGCGATGACCGAACGCGATGCGCTGTTCCACATGCGAGAGATCGCGGGCAAGAACAAGGTGCTGACCTCGCTGATCGGTCAGGGCTACCACGGCACCACCACCCCGGCGCCGATCCTGCGCAACATCCTGGAGAACCCCGCCTGGTACACGGCTTACACGCCTTACCAGCCTGAGATTTCGCAGGGTCGTCTTGAGGCGCTGCTGAACTTCCAGACCATGGTCAGCGATCTGACCGGCCTGCCGGTGGCCAATGCCTCGCTGCTCGACGAAGCCACCGCCGCGGCCGAAGCCATGGCGATGGCCCATCGTGGGTCGCGCTCCAAGGCGAATAACGCGGCCTTCTTCGTGGACAAGAACTGCCACCCGCAGACCGTCGCCGTGATCCAGACCCGCGCCGAACCTCTGGGCATCGACGTTGTTGTCGCCGATCCCTCCGAACTGGAGGCCGCCGCCGTCTTTGGCGCGATCTTCCAGTATCCCGGCACCCACGGCCATGTCACCGATTTCAGCGACCAGATCGCCGCCCTGCATGACAACAAGGGCGTTGCGGTTGTCGCGGCGGATATCCTGTCGCTGGCGCTGCTGAAATCCCCCGGTGAAATGGGCGCCGATATCGCCATCGGCTCGACCCAGCGGTTCGGCGTTCCGATGGGCTACGGCGGCCCACACGCGGCCTATATGGCGACCACCGACAAGCTGAAGCGCTCCATGCCCGGCCGGATCATCGGCGTGTCCGTCGATGCGCGCGGCAACAAGGCCTATCGCCTGTCGCTGCAAACCCGCGAACAGCACATCCGCCGCGAAAAAGCCAATTCCAACGTCTGTACCGCACAGGCGCTGCTGGCGGTGATCGCGTCGATGTATGCGGTCTACCACGGCCCCGATGGCATCAAGGCGATTGCGCAATCCGTGCACCGCAAGACCGCCCGCATGGCGGCTGGTCTGGAACAGGCCGGGTTCAAGGTCGAACCGGAAGTCTTCTTTGACACCATCACGGTTGAGGTGGGTCACCTGCAGAAAACCGTCATGGAAGCCGCTGTTCAGCGCGGCATCAACCTGCGCCGCGTCGGCGAAACCAAGGTCGGCATCTCGCTCGACGAACAGACCCGCGCCGAAACCATCGAGGCCGTCTGGGGTGCCTTTGGCATCGACCGCAAGGACGACAGCTCCAACAAGCAGTACCGCCTGCCCGAAGCCATGCTGCGCGAGAGCGCCTATCTCACCCACCCGATCTTCCACAAGAACCGGGCCGAGGCCGAGATCACCCGCTACATGCGCCGTCTGGCCGACCGCGATCTGGCGCTGGACCGTGCGATGATCCCGCTTGGCTCCTGCACCATGAAGCTGAACGCAACCATCGAGATGATCCCGGTCACCTGGCCGGAGTTCAGCAACCTGCACCCCTTCGTTCCCGAAGATCAGGCGCAGGGCTACCATGAGATGATCGCCGATCTGAACGACAAGCTCTGCCAGATCACCGGTTATGATGCGATCTCCCAGCAGCCGAACTCCGGCGCGCAGGGCGAATATGCAGGCCTTCTGACCATCCGCAACTACCACGCGGCAAACGGTCAGGGTCATCGCAACGTCTGCCTGATCCCGACCTCCGCCCATGGCACCAATCCGGCCACCGCGCAGATGGTTGGCTATCAGGTGGTTCCGATCAAGGCGGATGACAAAGGCAATATCGACGTCGCGGATTTCCGCGAAAAGGCCGAGAAACACTCGGACCACCTCGCCGCCTGCATGATCACCTACCCGTCCACGCACGGCGTGTTCGAGACCACCGTGCAGGAGGTCTGCCAGATCACCCATGAGCACGGCGGTCAGGTCTATATCGACGGTGCAAATATGAACGCGATGGTCGGCCTGTCCCGTCCGGGTGACATTGGCGGCGACGTCAGCCACCTGAACCTGCACAAGACCTTCTGCATCCCGCATGGCGGTGGCGGCCCCGGCATGGGTCCGATCGGCGTCAAGGCACATCTGACCGAACACCTGCCGGGTCACCCGGAATACGGCACCGCCGTGGGTCCTGTCTCGGCAGCGCCCTTCGGCTCGCCCTCGATCCTGCCGGTCAGCTGGGCTTATGTGCTGCTGATGGGGGGCGCTGGCCTCACGCAGGCGACGAAGGTTGCGATCCTCAACGCCAACTACATCGCGGCACGTCTGAAGGATGCCTATCCGATCCTCTACACCTCCGAATCCGGTCGGGTGGCGCATGAGTGCATTCTGGACACCCGTCCGCTGAATGACGAGGGCGGCGTGACCGTGGATGATGTGGCCAAGCGCCTGATCGACAGCGGTTTCCACGCGCCGACCATGTCCTGGCCGGTGGCGGGCACGCTGATGGTGGAGCCGACGGAATCCGAACCCAAGGACGAGCTGGACCGCTTCTGCGATGCCATGCTGTCCATCCGGTCGGAGGCGCAGGACATCATCGACGGCAAGATCGACGCCGAAAACAACCCGCTGAAGCACGCACCACACACCGTGCGCGATCTGGTCGGTGAGTGGGATCGCCCCTACAGCCGCGAACAGGCCTGCTTCCCTCCGGGCAACCTCGGTGTGGATAAATACTGGCCGGCGGTGAACCGCGTCGACAATGCCTATGGCGACCGCAACCTGATCTGCACCTGCCCTCCGATGGAGGATTACGCAGAGGCGGCGGAATAAGCCCACGCCAAGACCCAAGGTGTCGCCGGTTCTCACCGGCGGCACCCCTGTGCCGATCCATCCCGCTCACCGTATGCGAGGCAGACAGATGACACTTCATTCCCGGCCCCACGGCGATAGCGAGATTGCCCGCACCGGTGGCCGTGGCCTGCGTCACATTGATGTCGTCCTTCCCGACGGCGCGCCACGATCCCGCGCCCAGATCATCATCGACCTTTTCGACGTCGCAAACGATCTGCTGGACGGGGTGCAATACCGGGTGCGAGTCTGTGGTCTGGATATGCTCGCCAGCGGCCCGGTTGCCGGCCGCGCCCGCGCGCTCGTGGTGTTTCTGGGCGATATTTACAGCCGCTGGCAGCTGAATGCCAAGGAACGCGCCCGCGTCAATCAGGTGATGCGCCTGTCAGAGCGCAGCGCCTTTGTCGGCGGTGCGGTGTTCCTGCTGGATGCGCTGGCGCGCGGCGGCGATCACCATCTGGCGATCCACCCGAATTTCCTCGCCTCGGCCGGGGAATGCAGCCTGCGTCAGGATCAGGACGGCGCCGCCACTGCCGCCTCCGGCACCGTGCATTCGGCGATCTGCAGTTTTGCCACCCCGCATATGCTGCTGGATATCATCGCTGCCGACTGCGGGCGACTGGCCGCGAATGGTATGGCGCATTACCTCGGTCTTGATACCGGCAAACGCCCCAAGAAGAGCCGTATTGCGCTGAACCTAGAACAGAAATCCGCAGGCGACGGGCTGATCACCCAATGCCTCACCGTGATGCAGGACCATATCGAAACGCCGCTGTCGGTGGCCGAACTGGCCGATATGCTGAATGTCTCCACCCGCTGCCTGCAACGGCGCTTTACCCGCCATTTTGAACGCTCGCCGCTCAGCGTTTACCGGTCCTTGCGGATCGAACACGCCCATCAGCTCTTGACCCAGACCGATATACCCCTGCGTCAGGTCGCGGTCGCCACCGGCTTTGGCAGCTACCAGAGCCTCAGCCAGCACATCCGCGAAACCTATGGCCATGCGCCGGACGTGATCCGCCGCAGCGCCTTTCGCGGCCCGGCCCCGGACAGCCTGCGACAGAGCCGGATCCACCAGCCGCATAGCGCCCCGCTCTGATGCCGCTGCCGGGGTCCGGTCAGATCCGGTCCTTGATCCGATACCAGCCAAAGGCCAGCGGCAGTGACATCCGCCGCCAGCGGCCCAGCTCAAACCGGCGCAGCGGGCGCTGCATCAGATCGGGATGCGGCAGGCGGCTGCGCCCCAGCGCCTGATCGGCGATCAGCGCCCCAGCATAAGGCGCCATACAGACGCCGCTGCCATGATACCCGAGCGCGGCCCAGGCGTTATCCAGCCCCGGCACCGCCCCGGCAAAGGGCACGAGATTGCGGGTCATACAGATCAGCCCGGACCAGAAATACTCCGTCTCCACATGGCGCCAGGCCGGGAACATCCGGTCAAAATCCGCCCGCGCGCGGGCTTTGGTGGCGGCGATATTCTCCTCGCTCACCCGCACCGATCCGCGCAGCCCCAGCAACAGCCGACGATCCGGCAACAGGCGCAGATAATGCAAAAGCGTGCGGCTGTCGCAGACCATCTGCTCACTCCACCAGCCCTGGTCGGCAATCTCGGCCTCGCTCAGCGGGCGGGTCACCATGATATTGGACTGAACCGGCAGATAGCGGCCCGCGAATGCGCCCGGCAGATCGTCCGAAGAATAGCCATTGGTGGCAATCAGCAGCCGCCTGGCGCGGACCTGCCCGCCGGCGACCCGCAGCAGATAGCCGTCACCCGGCGTGTCAATCGCCTCGACGGCAGTGTCCGAATACATCCGCACCCCCGCCGCCTCTGCCGCGCGGGTCAGGCCAAGCACGAATTTCATCGGGTTCAGCGCAAACCCCACAGGCAGATGGACCGCGCCATGGAACTCCGGGCTGTTCAGCCCCTGCGCCGCCATGTCTTCCTTTGGTACAAATTCATACGGCAGATCATAGCGGCGGGTGTACTCCTGCCCATAGGCATGGAGCTCCTCCAGACGGTCCGCGCGATGCGCCACATAGGTATAGCCCCGCGAATGGCGATCCACCTCCAGCGCGTACCGGTCCAGATACTGCTCCACCAGATCGACGGCCGCGCGTTCGGCATCAAAGAACCGGCGCGCATCCGGTTCGCCATAGCGGCACAGAATGGCATCATCGGCCAGTTTGGCACTGCCCACCGAAACCAGCCCGCCATTGCGCCCCGAGGCCCCCCAGCCGGGCCGTTCGGCATCCAGCAACACCACATCGCCGCCGTTTTCGGCCAGGGTCAGCGCCGCCGACAGACCGGTATAGCCGCCACCGATGACGGCAAATTCCGCCGTCACCTCATCGCGCAGCGGCGCGTATCGTGGCGCCGGATCGGGCAGAAACCGGTTCCAGTACCGCGTCTGGATCGGGCGATCGGTATAGGCCAGAGGTTCGTAGATACGTTTCATTCGGGCGTGCCATCAGATGTCAGGGTCTGCGCAGAAGCTATCCGCAGCCCCCCCGGTGCCGTCAATCCCACGCGAACAGTCCGACCTCAGCCATGATAGCAGGCGATACGCCGCCCCTCGATCTCGCACAGCGCCACCGGCGTCTGGTACAGCGCGCTGAGGGTCTCGCCCGTCGCAACCTCGGCAACCGGACCGGCAAAGGCGACGCGCCCCCCAGCCAGCGCCACCACATGATCGGCCCAGCTGATCGCATAGTTGAGGTCATGCAGCACGATCACGATGCTTTTGCCACGGGTATCGGCGAGACGGCGCAGCTGCGCCATCAGGTTGCGCGCATGGTTCAGATCCAGATTGTTGAGCGGCTCATCCAGCAGCAGCCAGTCGGTGTCCTGCGCATAGGCCATCGCGATAAAGGCACGCTGGCGCTGGCCGCCGGACAGCTCATCCAGAAACCGGTCGGTCAGATCGTCAAGCCCGAACTGCGCCAGCGCGGCGTCAATCGCGGCGTGATCCTGCGCCGTCAGCCGCCCCTGACTATGCGGCCAGCGCCCAAAGCCGACCAGATCGCGCACCCGCACCCGGCTGGCCACCTCCAGCTGCTGGCCAACCACCGCCATCCGCCGCGCCAGCTGATCCGGTCTGATCCCGCGCAGATCGCGGCCCGACAGGGTGATCGCGCCGCCACTTGCAGGCATCTGCTGCGCAATCAGCTTCAGCAGGGTCGATTTCCCCGCCCCGTTCGGCCCGATCAGCGCGGTGATCTTCCCGGCAGGCAGGCTGGCATCAACCGCGTTCAGGATCGTCTTTCCAGCCAGTGTGAACGACAGGCCCGCCACGGTGATCATCTCAGTTTTCCTTTCAACAACAGCACGATGAACAGCAGCCCACCGCAGAATTCGATCACGATCGCAAGGCTGGACTGCAGGTCCAAAAGCCGCTCGAACAGGATCTGCCCCGCCACCAGAACCAGCGCCGCAATCAGCGCCGAAGCAGGCAGCAGCAGTGCGTGGCGATGGCTTTGCATCAGGCTATGGGCAAGGCTGGTGACCAGCAGCCCGAGAAAGGCCAGCGGACCAACAAGGGCGGTGGAGACCGAAACGAGCGCCGCAATCACGCAGAGCAGCTGCAAATGCAGCCGGTCATACCGCACCCCCAGACTGCGGGCCTGATCGCGTCCCAAGGCCACGACATCCAGCAGCGCCGAGCGGCGCAGCAGCCACAGGGCAACCGGCAGGATCACCACCAGCGCCGCCAGCAGGGCGGTCCGGTCGATACTGCCGAACTGCGCAAACATGCGCCCCTGCACCACGGCAAAGGCCGACGGATCCATCAGCCGCTGCAAAAACCCGGCCAGCGTCCGCAGCAATACCGCAATCACCACGCCAACAAGGATCAGCAGCTGGATGTCCCCCCGGGTCCGCCGCAGCAGGCTGGTAAACAACAGCAGCGCCGCCGCCATCATCACGGCGGTGTCCAGCGCAAACCCGGCAAATCCCGACAGCTGCACCATCCCCGCAAGGCCGAAAACCGCAACCAGCACCGATTGGGTCAGCAGAAACAGCGCATCGAACCCCATGATCGAAGGCGTCAGGATCCGGTTCTGACTGAGCGTCTGGAACAGCACAGTGGCCAGCCCGACCGCAGCCCCGACGCAGAGCAGCCCGGCCAGCTTCGTCATGCGCAGCCCAAGGATGTAGCGCGATGGGGCGCCCTCAGACCATGGCAGGCCCCAGCCGACAAAACCAACCGCCGCACCCATCAGCAGCCCCGCCAGCAGCAACAGGCGCCGGTCGATCCATGAGAAGGACAGGTCAACCATGTGCGCCCCGGCGCAGCAGCATGATGAGGAACAGCGCCGCTCCGAACAGCCCGAACACCGTGCCGGCCGGAATCTCGTAGGGCGCCCGCAGGACCCGCCCCAGCATGTCACAGATCAACAGCAGCCCGGCGCCGGTGGCCGCCACCACGGGCAGGCTTTCACGCAGATTGTCGCCCATGATCCGGGACACCAGATTGGGCACCACCAGCCCGACAAAGGGCAGCACGCCCACGGTGACAATCACCAGCGCCGACACCAGCGACACCACCACCACGCCAAAGCCCAGCACCTGCCGGTAGCGCAGACCGAGGCTCCGGCTGGCGACCTCTCCCAGACCGGCAATGGTGAATTGATCCGCCACCAGATAGGCCAGCACCGCAAGGACGCCCGCCAGCCACAACAGCTCGTAACGCCCTGACAGGACGCCGGAAAACTCGCCACTCATCCAGATCGCCAGATATTGCAGCAGATCGGCCTGAAACGCGACGAAGCTGGCGCAGGCCGCAAGGATGCCGCCATAAACCAGCCCCACCAGCGGAACCAGCAGGGGCCGCTGCGGTGGAATGCGCCGGGCCAGCGCCAGAAAGACCAACGTCCCGAGCAGCGCTGCAACCGCCGCGCAGAGCATCTTGGCAAAGATCGGCCATGCCGGCGCCAGCAGGGTGGCCCCCAGCAGCCCCAGCATCGCCGCCTCATTGGTGCCGGTGGTGCCCGGCTCGACAAATCGGTTGCGCACCAGCAGCTGCATGATCACCCCAGCAACCGCCATCGTCGCGCCGGTCAGGATCACCGCCAGCGTGCGCGGTATGCGGCTGACCAGCAGCAGCTGCGCCGCCCGTGGGTCGTCAAACAGTGCCAGCGGCGAGACCTGAGTGACGCCAATCGCGCAACTCAGCACCGCCAGACCCGCCAGCAGCAGCAGACACAGGCCCAGCCGCCCCGCCGGTGATCCGCCCGACACGCGGGCTGGCGCCGCGGTTTCAGCCACCGCGCGCAAACCCGGCCAGGATATCCTCCAGCGTCGCGGTCATCGACTGGATGCCACCGCCTGCGATGTAGATGCTGGCGGAGTTCAGATAGATGACCTGACCTTTTTTCCAGGCCTCAGTCCCGGTCACCAGCGGATTGTCCAGCGTCGCGGCGGCGGCCTGATTGTCCTGCCCGATGGCACTGGCCCGGTCCACGACGATCAGCCAGTCGGGATTCGCCTCAGCGATATATTCAAAGGAAATCGCCTCGCCATGGGGCGCGGCCTCCGCCGCCTCAGCCGTCGCCGCGGCAGGTTGCTCGACCACCGCTTCGGGCAGGTTCAGCGCGTTGTGAATCCAGCCAAAACGGGACTCGCGGCCATAGGTTGTCACCTTCGGACCATTGGTCATCACGATCAGCGCGCGCCCCCGGTCGGCAACCGCGGCGCGGGTGCTCTCCAGCTTGGCCAGAAACGCCGCCTCAAGCGTGGCGGCCTGCGCGCTCCGGCCCATCAGCGCGCCATAGCTGCGCAGCCGTGACAGCGCGATATCCACATGATCCGCGCCCCAGATCGTCATGTCCACGGTGGGCGCAATCTCCGAAAGCGCATCGACCTGAGCGGAGGACCGCCCGCCCGCAATGATCAGATCCGGCCCCAGCAGGGCAATCGCCTCGAAATCCGGTTCAAACAGCGTCCCGACCGGGGTCGCCTGCGCCTGCTCGGCGTTCAGATAATCGACATACAGCCGCGATGGCAGCCCTGCCATCGGCACATCCAGTGCCGCCAGCGTATCCGCAGCTGCAACATCCAGCACCACTAGGGCCTGCGGCTGCGACGGCACAGCCTGCGCGCCCCGCGCGGTGTCAAGAAGGGGTGTCTCCGGCCTGTCGTCATTGGCGGCAGCAGCGCCGACCAATCCAAGCACCAGCGCAGCAGTCAGCTGCAATCGCGTCCAATTTGCCATGTTCAATCCCGTCAGATGGAGGAAGGCTGGCGATATGGCTGGCTCAAAATCGCCCGCTTGTTAGGCCGGGACCGGGCAAAAGTCCAGACGTCATTGCCTGCGCTGTCTGTCCACAGCACGCTGCGGGGCCCGGTCATCAGCCAGACAGCCAGACAGGTAAGGCAAGATTTTTTGCCACCGCTGCTTGCAAGGTACCGCAATGCTCACTATGAGACCCAAGGCCCCAGCGGGGGCAAAGCCAGGTTACCCCAAGCTATCAGCACATTATCACGCGGGTTAACATGGCACATCAAACAGCACAGAAATCCTCCCTCCTCATGACCGGGCTGCTGTGCAGCACGGCGCTCACTCTCTTTTCCGCAACAACAGGTTACGCGCAGGACGACACTGTCCTGTCGCTCGACCCCATCCTTGTGAAGCAGCGCGACAGCGATGGCGAAGCCGCTGACCGGGCGACGGCGGTCTATGTGGCGGATGCGGAAATCGAACGCGCCGCGATGGGCGATCTGAAAGACCTTTTTGCCGGAATCGCCTCGGTGTCGGTGGGCGGGGCAATCCCGGTGGCGCAGAAGATCTACGTCAACGGCATCGACATGCTGAAACTGGCGGTACAGGTCGACGGCGTGTCCCAGAACAACCGCGTGTTCCACCACGCCAGCGCAAATGCCTTTGACCCCGGCCTGATGAAATCCGTCCGGGTCGATCCCGGTGTGGCCCCGGCCGATGCAGGCCCCGGCGCCCTGGCCGGTCGGGTGGTGATGGAAACTATCGACGCCGAGGACATCCTGACCGACGGTCAGGCCATTGGCGGCAAAGCACGTCTCAGCTACGGCGAAAACGGCGATACCTTCGGCAGCTCTCTGACGTTGGCCGGGCAGGCAGACGGGTTCGAGATCCTGCTCTACGGCAAGCGCATGACCGGTGACGATTACACCGATGGCGCCGGCAACACGGTGGGCGGCACCCGCAGCGACCTGACCGCCGGCCTGTTGAAACTGGCCTATCAGACCGACGAAGGCCACCGGTTCGAGTTCTCGGGCCAGCAGATGCAGGACACCGCCCTGCGCAACCGCCGCGCCAATTTCGGCACAGCGTCCTTCAACCCGCTTGGCACGGTCTACGACACCAAACGCACGGTCTATTCGCTGCGCTACGAGGATGTGAACGGCGGCGGCAACTGGGATCCCTCGGCCACCATCGGATTTTCCGAGAATGAGATCGGCAGCATCGGCACCACAGAAACCAGCGTGGGTGTGACCCGGACCTATTCCGCGACCTTCCAGAACCGGTTCCACCTGTCAGAGAGCGATACCATCACCGCCGGGGTGGACTTCCAGGACCAGAAAAGCACCGCAAGCGGCGATTTCTGGGGCAGCAATCGCCCCTCGGAACAAAGCCGGACCGTCGGCGTCTTTGCCCAGGCCCGCCTGCAACCCAGCGACCGGCTGAAGGTCTCCGCCGGTCTGCGCTATGACTGGAACGATTTTACCGGCCAGGACTTCGGCCAGAGCGGCAGCCCCTATCAGCAGGACAGCTCCGGGCTGAGTGGCAACCTCTCTATCGTCTATAGCGTCAATGATGCGCTGTCCCTGCGGGCGGGCTATTCCAACGTCTTTGGCGGGATCGGGGTCGAGGACAACTTCCTGTTCTTCCGCGACTGGGATTATTCGGCGCTGAAACCGCGCCGTGCCAGCAATGTTGTCATCGGCGCCGACTGGCAGAGCGGCAACTGGACCCTTGGCGCAGAAGCTTTCCAGACCAGGATCGACGACACCCGTGACGTCGCAGGCCCGGTGGTCACCAGCTATGATTTCGAAAGCCGGGGCTACAATCTGGGCGCCACCTATGGCTGGGAGGGCGGCTTTGCCCGGCTGACCTTCAGCGACAGCGAAACCCGCGTCAACGGCGCGCCCGCCTCCGGCTACTACCTGCTGGATTCCGGGGCCCCGATCGGACAGGTGCTGGCGCTTGAGGTGCAGCAGGAACTGCCTCAATGGAACCTGGTTGTCGGCGGTCATATCGACGCGGCCTTTGACTATGATCCAAAGCTGAACGAGGTTGACCCCACAACCAAACTGGAAGGCTACGAGGTGCTGAACCTCTTTGCCGAATATCGCCCGGCCGCCTATGACAATGTCTCGATCCGCGCCGAGATCAACAACGTCTTTGACCGTCAATACGCCGACCGCGCCACCTATGGCGGCGATTATCCCGGCTTTGCAACGCTTAAGGAACCGGGCCGTTCGGTCTCCATCGTGGCCAATGTCTCCTTCTGAGCGGCGGGTCTGACCCCGCTCCGGCCCTCACCCTTCGGGCGCGCCCGACTGTGGCGCGCCCGCTTCGGCAGAAACACACCTACGGCGATCAAAACCCTTTTGAAACATGTCCGTATTGCCTAAGACCAACGCATGAAATCATGCCAAGGCGGCTGGGGTCTCCTCACCGCTTAGCCGCCAGCATTCCGCCAGTTCTCCTGTAACATCGCCAGACCGCTTACCCCGCCGGGATCCCTCTTCGGTGGCGCTGTCTGGCATCGCTGCGGAAGCGCTGTAAGAGATGCACCCAATTCCATACCGCCCCATGCGGGCGGCGGGGCCGGTCCGATGATGGTTTATCAGACAGGCCTGTTCCCCGACCCGCTGTCGGTCCCACCGACCGATCCCCACCCGGATGCCGCCGCGGAGGCGGCGCTGGCGGCCAGCCTTCAGGCGCTGCTCAACGGCTTTCTGCGCGAATGCCCCGAGCTGCCCGGCGACCACAGGTCATCGGCCCCGGATCGCGCGCCCCGGATCGACATTGCGCTGGCGCATATCCCCGCCGTGCTGCGGCTTGGCCTGCGCTATACCTCCCGGACCGGCCCGCTGAAATTCGGCGCCGCGCAGCTGCGGTTTTGCGGCGAAACCTATTGGCAGCCGGCGCCACCGGTCCAGACCATCAGCCTGATCGCGCAGGAGTGTTTTCACCGCTCCGGCGCAACGGATCCGGCCAGACTGGCAGAGTTCCTGCGCGCCATTTTCAACAGCAACGCCGAGATCGAAGCCGCGCTGCGGCGCACCGCGCCGAGCCCCAGCCCGCACCAGTTCCGGCAGGCGGAACAATCGCTGGTCTTTGGTCACTGGCTGCATCCCACACCCAAAAGCCGCGACGGCCTGACCGATTGGCAGCAGCGGGCCTATGCACCTGAATATGCAGGAGAGTTCCAGCTACACCTATTTGCCGCCCGGACCGAGATCACCCGCCAGGACAGCGCCGCCGCGCCGCTGTCGCAGATCCTGCGCGATATTGGGGGCCTGACCGATGGCCTCTGCCTGCACCCGGGCGAGCAGCTGATCCCGGCCCATCCGCTTCAGGCGCAGGCGCTGCTGCTCGATCCCGCCGTTCAGGCCCTGCTGGCCAGCGGTCAGCTGCGCGATCTGGGGTCTGCCGGTCCGGCTTTCACCCCGACGTCGTCCCTGCGGACGGTCTTTGCCGCCGAGTGCCCCTGGATGCTCAAATTCTCGGTGCCGGTGCGGCTGACCAATTCGCTGCGCGTGACCCTTGCCAGTGAATTGCAGCAGGGGGTTGCGATGGCGCGGCTGCTGCGGCGTCTGAACATCGCAACCAGCCTGCCAAAGTTTCAGATCATCGACGATCCGGCCTATCTGACCCTGACCCTGCCGGAGCGCCGCGAAAGCGGTTTCGAGGTGATTTTCCGCAAGAACCCCTTTGCAGGTGAGGCGGGCGCCGGCATCTTCCCCCTCGCCGCGCTTACGGCCGATCCGCGACCGGGGTGTGCCTCGCTGCTGGCCACGCAGATCGCCGATCTCGCCGCGCGCCAGCGCAGCACCCGAAGACAGGCGGCGACGCGCTGGTTCGGCGCCTATCTCGACTGTATGCTCACCCCGGTTCTGACGCTCTATGACCGGCACTGCATCGCCCTTGAGGCGCATCAGCAGAACGCCTTGCTGGATCTGTCCGAGGGGCTGCCCCGGCAGGGCTTCTACCGCGACAATCAGGGCTATTTCATCACCGATGATGCCTTTGCCCCACTGCGCCAGATCGAGCCCAGCCTCGCCGATGTGCCTGCGCTGGTGTTCAGCCGCACCCATATCAACGCCCGCCTGACCTACTACCTTGTGGTCAACCAGATCTTTGCGGTGATCTGGCGCATGGGCTGCGACGGGCTGCTTAGCGAAGACGCGCTGCTGCAACAGCTGCGCGATGAGTTGCACCGCCTGCGGCCGCGCTTTACCGGACCCGCGCGCGCGCTGGTGGAGCAGCTGCTCTATGCGCCACGGCTGGCGACCAAGGCCAATCTGCTGACCCGCCTGCACGATCTGGATGAATTGCAGACCGACACTCAGGAAGGGCTGTTTGTCGATATCCCCAATCCGATTGCCGCCCCGCAACGCCAGACCAGAGAGGTGATGCAAGATGCCTGTCTATGACCTCGCATGCCCATTGGGCAAAGCACAGCCCCACCCGCAAACCCGGCAGACCCGCGGCGCGCTGCGGGTGCTGCGCCAGCTATGCGAAGCGCTGTTGAGCGAAGGCTGCGCCCAAGACATCACCTGGCACGATCGCGGATTGCGCTGGCAGCTCGGCAACCGGTCGTTCCGCGCCAGCGGGCGCTGTGGCGCCTTTGGCCGTTATCGGCTGGATGCCGGCAGCATCGAGATGGCACAGGAGCACGGCTGGCAGCCCGCCGCGCTGGAGGACGTGCTCTCGGCGCTCACGGCCCCGGCGGCGGCACTGGCCGCGCTGCGCGTCGACCTTGACCGCACCGCCCATCTGGATGATCTCAACCACCGGCAGATCCCCCGCCCGCCCCGGCGGCACCAGCTGGGCATCGCCGATATGGAGCGCGCCATCCACGAAGGCCACCCCTACCACCCCTGTTACAAGGCGCGCAGCGGTTTTAGCGACCGCGATCATCTCCGCTACGGGCCTGAGGCAGGGCAGAGTTTTCGCCTGATCGGGCTGCTGTTGCACCCCGCGCTGGTCCAACAGCGCCTGCCCGATGCGGATTTCTGGCCCCGCGAGCTGGGACCGGCGGAATGGGAGCGCATCCGCAGCCTCGCCGCCATGCGCAGCGCCGAGGGCTTTGCCCTGCTGCCGGTCCACCCCTGGCAATGGAACCAGCTGGCACAGGATCCGCTGGTGCAGGCCTGGCACGCTGCAGGCCAGCTGATCCCCCTCGGCGAGATCGGCGACCGCTACAGGGCGACCCAATCGGTGCGCACGCTGACGAACGCCGACCAGCCGCAGCGCGCCCATGTCAAAACCGCAATGACCATGCGCAACACCTCGTCCCTGCGCACATTGATCCCCGAAACCGTCACCATCGCGCCGCTGATATCGGACTGGCTTGCTGCGGTGATCGCCAGTGACCCGCTGTTGCAGGATCGCTATCCGCTGACCCTGCTGCCGGAATATGCCGGCATCATCGCCGGGCGCGGCACCGCGCTGGAGGGGCATCTGGCCGCGATCTGGCGGCAAAGCCCGGCCTCGCTCGGTCTGGCGGACAATCAGATGATGCCGTTCAACGCGCTGGCCCTGACAGAAGAGGACGGCAAGCCGCTGATCGCCCCCTGGATTGCCGCCCACGGGCGCGACCGCTGGCTGGCGCAGCTGATTGAAACGGCGGTACTGCCGGTCTGGCACCTGATGGTGGCCCATGGCATCGGGCTGGAAGCCCATGGGCAGAACCTCATCCTTCAGCATGACAACGGCTGGCCGACCGGCCTCATTGCCCGCGATTTCCACGATGGTGTCGAATATGTCGACACCCTGCTGTCCCAGCCCGCGCTACGCCCCGATCTGGCGGCGATTGACCCCGCCTTTGCCAGCGCAGAGCCGGATCAGTTCCACGCGCTCTCCTGTGCTGACGGGCTGCGCGAATTGGTGATGGACACGCTCTTTGTCTTCAACCTCGCGGATCTGTCGGACCTCCTGCAACGCCATTTCGACCTGCCGGAGACCCGGTTCTGGCAGCGCCTGCGCGACCGGCTGGACCGCTACGCCGCCGATCACGGGCAGCAACAGCGCATGGCGGCCTTCGCTCCCTTTGCGCGCCAGATCCACGCCGAAAGCCTGATCACCCGCAAAATCGACCCCGACCGACGCGGCAGCTACCGCCATCTCATCGACAACCCTCTGGCCACTGCAAAGGACAGCTGACCCATGTTTGTGTTGAACGACACCCTTTCTGACCCAACCGCGCTGCACCCAAGACTGCAACAGGCGCTTGGCAATGATCTGCACCACCGCTACGCCCTGCGGATGCGCGACACCGGCCTCGGCCTCGCAACCCTGCTCTACCTGAAGGACCACAAGGCCGGCGTTTTCCCAATCCACGCCGATATCCCGGCGGAAGCCGCGAAACAGATGGCGACCAAGGCCGGATGCGACTGGTTTCTGGAGGATGATCTTGTCCCGCAACCGCTGCCCCGGCAGCCCGGTCAGACCGCCAGCGCGCGCCCCGGCGCAGGCGTTCTGGTGCAGATGAGCTCCGGCACCACCGGCGCGGCCAAGGTGATCACCCGCAGCTGGGACAGCATCGCAACCGAGATCCGCACCTATGCCGCCTTCTTTGACCACGCGGCCGGGATGACGCCGGTGATCGCCTGCCCGGTGACCCATTCCTACGGGCTGATACCGGGGGTTCTGGTGGCGCTGCACCGTGGTCATGTGCCGGTGATCATTGACGCGGTGAACCCGAAATACATTCTGCGCCGCCTGCGCGAGCTGCCAGACCCGGTGCTTTATACCTCGCCTGCGATGCTGCACACGCTGGCGAGGCTCCTGCCCCCGGACGAGACACTGAACGCCGCCGTCACCTCCGGGACCGTGCTGCCCGATCCATGGTTCCACACCATTCGCGCCCGCACCCGGCATCTGTTCCAGCAATATGGCTGTTCCGAAGTGGGCTGTATCGCCATCAATCAGGACCTGCGGGCGCCCTGCGATGTCGGCCGACCACTGCCGCATCTCGACCTGCAGGCAGGCGCGCCCGGCACGCCCGGCCCGGTCCGCGTGCAGCTGACGACAGGGGAACCGGCCACCACGGATGCCGCCACGACCAACTGGGTCGAAACCGGCGATCTGGGCTATCTCACCGCCGATGGCGGGCTGGTGTTTACCGCCCGTGCGGACGATATGATCAATGTGGCCGGGCTGAACGTCTATCCGCAGGACGTCGAACGCGCGGTGATGAGCCTGCCCGATGTGCAGGATGCCGTCGCCTTTCGCCTGCCCGACCCGCAGGCCGGTTCGCGGGTGGGGCTGCTGTTTGTCGGCCCGGATCTTAGCGAGGATCAGCTGCGCGCGCACTGCGCCGATCTGCTGGCCGACTACCAGAGACCAACCTTCCTGCGCCGCCTCCCCGCCCTGCCGCGTCAGGCCAATGGCAAGATCAGCCGCCGCGACATCGCCAACAGATACGCATCCGGCACCGATCACACAGCCGATCAGCAGGTGCCCGCATGACCTTCGACAGCGTGCTGCACGCAATGCAGCAGACCCTCGCCGGACCGCTGGCCAATCCGCATATGGCGCAGTTCCGCCCCGAGGCGGTGCTGAACGACGATCTGCATATCGACTCCGTGGTGCTGATCAACCTGCTGGTGCATCTGGAAACCGACCACGGCGTGGCCATCCCCGAGCGTGATTTCCGCAAGGAGGATTTCGTCACCGTCGCCGATCTGATCCATGTGCTTCTGCCCGACCCGCCGACCCCTCCCAGCGCAGAACCCGAGACCGCGCCCGCCAATCAGGACCCGAGCGAGATCACCGTGCATTGCTTTGTCAGCTGTCTCTGTGCGGCGATCCGGCGGCATGAGGGGCTGGATTTCCGACCCTTCTATTTTGGCACCTGGGACAGCGATTTTGCCATCACCGCCCATCAGCATCTGGCCTATCACAGCGCCGAGATGACGCAGGATCACTATATCCGCTGGGTCGAACGACTGTATGGCATCCGCGTCAGCCAGTGGCACGATCCCGCCCTGTCGAAATCCGACAACCTGACCCGCTTTGAAAAACTGCTCCACAACCCGGCCACCGACCGCCAGCTGGTTGTCATGCTCGACATGTTCCACCTGCCGGAGCGGGACACCAAATACAATCAGGACCCGTTTCCGCATTTCGTCATTGTCGAGCCGACCGCCGACCCCGAGGTCTGGCATATGAACGACCCGGATTATCGCTGGCGCGGAGATCTGCCGCGCGGCGCCATCCTCAATGCCATGGCACAGCCCAGCGTGGCGGGCGGCTATATCCTCGACAGCACACGCGTCCGCGCGCCCGAGCCTCAGGACCTCGTGGCCTATTTCGACGCGACCTTCCGCCCGGACGCCAACCAGCTGACGGACGCCCTGCGCGGCATTATCGCGCATCACTGCCGTCCCGACAGGCCTCTGGCACTGCCGGAGCTGGAGATCGCCCTGCGCGAACTTCCGGTGCTGTCCCTGCGCAAATACGCCTATGAACACGCCTTTGCCTTCTTCTGGCGCGCGCTGGACACCAGCTTTGCCGCGTTCGACGCCAATTGCGATCAGGTCGAGGCGCTCTGCGAGGGGTTCCGCAGCCTGCATTTCCTTGCCGCGAAAATCGCCCATACCAGAGACCGCACACTGGTGCCGGATCTGATCGCCGCGCTGGACGCATTGGACCGGCTGGAGTTTGCCATCAAGGAGGCACTTCACACCGAATTCCAGAGCTGGTGCCAGTCACAGATACCAGCGGCGCCCGCATCTGCCGCGGCGAGGACGGGGGAGCCGGCATGAAGATCTCGCTCTGCACGATTTCCTTTCGCCATCAGCTGATCGACCTGAAGGACATTGCGTTCTGGGCGCGGGATACCGGGTTTCAGGGGATTGAGCTTTGGGGCGTTCATGCCCGCAATCAGTCACCGCTGGCGATCCACAACGCCCAGTGGATGGCCGCGCAGGGGCTGTCGATCCCGATGATCAGCGACTACCTGCCCCTACAGGACCATCAGGAGCTGACCCGTCGAACCCGCGCCCTCTGCGCACTGGCGCAGGGCTGGGGCGCGGACAAGATCCGCACCTTTGCCGGGATGCAGGCCAGCGCCACGGTCCCGGCGGCGGACCGCGACCAGACCACCCGCGCCCTGCACCACGCCTGCGATATCGCTGCCGATCACGGGCTGCGCCTGCTGGTGGAGACCCATCCCGGCACGCTGGCCGATACGCTCGCCTCAACCGTGGCGCTGATCGACGCCACCGACCACGATGCGCTGGCCATCAATTTCGACGCGCTCCACGTCTGGGAAGGCGGGGATGATCCGGTGACGGCGCGCCGGACCCTGCTGCCCAGAATTGCGCATTACCACCTGAAGAACATCTCCGACCGCACCCGCCTGCCGGTCTTTGCCCCGGCGAATGTCTACAGCGCCGCTGGCTGTCGCGCGGGCATGGTGCCGCTGATGCAGGGCGCCTATGACTACCGCGCCCTGCTGCGCGAAATGCAGCGGGACGGCGATTGCGAGGCCTCGCTGGAATGGTTCGGGGACGCCGTGTTTCAGACGCTTGCGGGTGACATCGCCGAGATCCGGGCGCTTGCCGCCGATGATCTGACCCCGACCGGACAAAAAACGCGCTCGGTCGGCTGAGCCAGCGCGGCAGAGAACGGCACGGATCAATCCTCGCGCCGTTCTCTGCCTGCCGTCAGCAATCCGCCGACGCGCAGGGGCTGCCCACCTGCCGCGACCACAGCATCGCATAGGTGCCCCCCAGCGCCAGCAGCGCGGCATGGCTGCCATCTTCGGTGATGCGGCCCTGATCCATGACGACAATCCGGTCCATCTGCGCAATCGTGGACAGGCGATGCGCAATGGCGATCACCGTCTTGCCCTGCATCACATCCCGCAATGTCTCCTCGATCTCCGCCTCCACCGCGCTGTCCAGCGCCGAGGTTGCCTCGTCCAGGATCAGGATCGGCGCATTCTTCAGCACCACCCGCGCAATCGCAATCCGCTGCCGCTGCCCGCCGGAGAGGGCAACTCCGCGCTCGCCCACATGGGCGTCATAGCCGGTCCGCCCCGCCTGATCGCGCAGCCCCAGAATGAAATCATGGGCACGGGCGCGTTTGGCGGCCATCACCATCTCCGCCTCGCTGGCGCCGGGATTGCCATATAGGATATTGGCCCGCACCGAGCGATGAACCAGCGCGGTTGTCTGCGTCACCACGCCAATCTGCGCCCGCAGGCTGTCCTGTGTCACGCTGTCGATCGGCTGGCCGTCGATCAGAATGCGCCCCCGGTCCGGGTCATCAAACCGCAACAGCAGCGACACCAGCGTCGACTTGCCCGCGCCGGACGGCCCGGCAATGCCGATCCGCTGCCCGGCCCCGATTGTCAGATCAAGCCCCGCCACACCCCCGCTGCCATCCTCCGATGCCTTGCCATAGCTGTGATGCAGCCCCTCCACGCGGATCTCCGCCCGCGTGACCTTCAGGGCCGGCGCCGCCGCTGCATCGACCACCGCATGTGGCGTTGCCAGCGACCGCAGCCCCTCGCAAATGATGCCCATGTTTTCAAACAGGCGGATCGTCACCCAGAGGATCCAGCCGCTCATGCCGTTCAGCCGGATGGTCAGTGCCGCGACGGCGGCCACCTCTCCAACGCTGACCTGACCCACCGTCCACAGCCAGATCGCCGGAGCCACCACGATCAGGATCAACACGCCGTTGATGGCAATGCTGCCAAAGGCCAGCGTGGTCATCATCCGCATGAACCGCTGGTAACGCGTCCGCAGCCGCCGCAGCGCCGACAGCGCATAACCCAGCTCCTGCCCGCCCTGCGCAAACAGCTTGACGGTTTCGATATTGCCATAGGCATCGACAATCCGCCCCGTCGCCCCGGAGCGCGCATCGGACCATTTCTCCGCCGTCGCCGCGACACGGCGGGCGACATGGCGCACGTAGACGCCGTAAATCAGCACCCAGATCAGCAGCGGCACCGCCAGCCGCCCGTCGATCTGCGACAGCACCACCACCGCGCCCAGCATATAGGTCACCGCGAACAGCACCGCCTCGAACATCATATGCACGCTGTCCTGCACCGCCGGTCCCATCTGCATCACCCGATTGCTGAGCCGCCCGGCGAAATCATGCTGAAAGAAGCCGACCGATTGCCCCAGAAGATGCTGATGCGCCTGCCAGCGGACCTGTTCCTGCAGGTTGGAGGACAGGGTCTGCTCCAGCAGCAGATGGTTCAGCCCGACCAGCGTCGGACGCAGCAGCAGCACACAGACCAGCGCGAGGATCATCTCACCGCCGTGATCGGCCCAGAACGCCGCAGCGCCACTCTCGCTCATCAGATCCACCAGCCGCCCGGCATAGAAGATCAGCCCGCTTTCCATCAGCGCGGTCAGCACGCCAGTGACCAGCATCAGCGGCAGCCATCTGCGATAGGGCGCCAGCTGCTGCCACAGATACGGCCAGAGACCGGCACGCGGCGCCGCCCTCTGCGAGGCCGCAAACGGATCGACAAGGTTTTCAAAAGCCCGGAACATAGCGCCCCTCTCAAGGATGAATTGAAATTCGCCTGAGATGTGGGTCGCCTGTCTTTCGCATCAGCAGGACAGCAGCGTGACGGTCCGTGACCCGCTGCTGTCCTGCTGATGCGACATCTGCCTGCACCGTAGCCGGGCCGTTCTACTGCCGCCGGATGGGTTTGTCAGCCGGATAATCCACCATGCGCCAAGTCCTGCAATCTGGCTTGCGCCCCATTTTGCGGCCCGCCGCGCACCATGGCTGGCAGCGGCGAATTCACCTTGCGCTGCGCCCCGGAATCTCTATCCTGCAAAGCTGACAGAAAAACTAAGGATTAAGCCCAATGATTACGGATACAGGCCATTTCGACACCCCCAACGCCTCCAAATACCTGCAACAGCTGTGCAAGCATTTTGCCCATAAGGTCGCCGTCACCCATGACGACAGCCGGGGCACCGTGGCTCTGGGCATGGGACCTGCAACGCTGACCGCCAGCGCCGACCGGCTCTTGGCCGAGGTCACCGCCCCCACTGCCGAAGAGCTGGATCACGCCCGCCAGATCATCGACAATCACCTGAAACGCTTTGCCTTTCGAGAAGAATTTGAGGCGATGACCTGGGCCTCCGCAACGGCTCCTGCCTGACCGGAGGTCAGACACACAACCTGACCAGAGGTCAGAACCGGATCGCATAGGCGGTGGAGCGCCCGCCCGCGTCCATCCGCGTGACCACACCGGCCTCCTCCATCGCGCGCAGATCCCGCGTCGCGGTAGCCGGAGAGGTCTTGGTGATCTTGCGGTAGGATTTGGCGCTCAGCCCCACCGCCAGCCGCTCCGGCCCCTGCTCAAACAGCAGACGCAGCGCATGGCTCTGGCGATCATTCAACACCGGTCCGTAGCGCAGAAAGAACTGGTTGCGGCGCAGGATGAACCCCGCCTCATCGCGGGCCGAAGCCGCCGCCCGCGTCAGCGTGCGCAGAAACCAGAGCACGAATTCGGTGGCCTCAATCATGCCAGTCGTGCCCTCTTTGCGCCCTGCCTGCAGGGCGGCATAATAGGCTTTCTTGTCCCGCTCCACCTGTCGCGACAGCGAGAACGGCAACGCGCGGTTGCGGGCAAACACATGTTCGATCAGGGCGCGGCCAATGCGGCCATTGCCATCTGACAGCGGGTGAATGGATTCAAACCACAGATGCGCCAGCGCGGCCTTCACCGCAACTGGCATTCCCTGATCGGCATTCACCCAGTCGAGAAACTGCGCCATCTCCGCCTCCAGCCGATCCGGCGGCGGCGCCTTATAGAGCACATCCCCCGGACCCGCCGTCGCGGAGCGCACGATCTCCATCTCAAAGCGCCGCCAGCGGCCGAGGTCCTCCACCTCCATGCCGGTGAACAGCAACCGGTGCCAGGTCAGGATCTGCGCGCTGTCCAGCGGCTGATCGGCCCGGCGCGCCGCCAGCATCAGCTGCGCCACCGCATCCGAGCGCCGTGAGATCGCCGCCCTGTCGCGATGGCGCAGCGAAGCCACAACCGAGGCTTCGATCTCGCTGGCATCCAGTGCCACGCCTTCGATTCCAAAGGAGGCCATCGCCTCCTGCACGATCTGGCGCAGCAGCATCTCCTCGCGCTCCTGCGGGGTCAGCCCGTGGACAAGCCCCGTCACCTCGCCCACCGCCTCGGCGGCGCGGGCCAGTTCGGGTTCGATATGTGCCGGATCATAGCCAAAGCGCGGCCAGGATGGAGACTGCCAGATATGCGGCATGATGTGATAAGCGCCCTTAATCGGATCAAAATTTGGCTTATTATGATCTGAATAGCGGCGCTAATCAAGTCACCGCCCGCCCTCTGGCTGACACGGGTCAAATGGCGCCGCCGACGACCGTGGCCTTACCCCCCGGCAAGCGATGCCACGGCCCCGGCAGCAGCGAGGATCGCTCAATTCGGCCTCACCCTGCGCCTCCCCCGGCCAATACGACATGCGGTAATGCGACGTTCGGCCAGGCCCATCAGGCTTTGCTGTCTTCGCCGCCCCGCATCGGCCTCACACCGGATCCGCGGCGGTCAAAAACACTCAGATGCCCCGCACTCACAACAGGCCACCAGCGCCGGACCACAGCCATGCCCAACATATCCGAGGAGAGACATGGCCGTATCCCCGGCGCCTCGGCCACGCTAGCAATGCGGCACCGCAGGTGTTATCCCTTAACATTAGGGGGTATCGTCGTGGATTGGACTGATATCGACAGTCTGGAACGCTGCACCAGCATCGCCGAGCTTTGGGCGCAGAGCTTGCAGGTCTTTGCTGCGATGGGATTTGACTACGCCATCTACCTGACCGTGGACGGCGACCGCAGTCATCCACATATCCAGACCAACCTGCCCGATATCTACCAGCAACTGCCCAGCCATCGGGATCCGTTTCTGGATCACTGCTGCAACAGCTACGAACCACAGTTCACCGGGGCGGAGTTTCTGGCCGATCACCCCTATCTGGCCGCTGCGGAAACCGCCTTCATCCGCGACGCCTCGGTCATGAGCGGGTTTCGCGCCGGCATTGCCATCCCGGTTCGGCTGCAAGGTTCCGACCGGTTCGGCGGTTTCAACATCGGCACCAGTCTGACCCGGGCCGATTTTCTCGCCCATGTCGCGGGCAAGACCGACAGCCTGCGCTTTCTCTGCATGTTCATCCATCGCCGCATGGAGGAGCTGCGACAGCCCGCGGCGGCGGCCCCGGAACAGCCCCCCGCCGACGCCCCGGCAGAGGCCGCGTTCAACCGGTCCCTGATCGCCCCGCAATCGGAGGCGCTGACCCGGCTCAGCCCGCGCGAACGCGAGGTGCTCTATCTGTTCAGCCAGGGGCTGACCACCAAGGAATGCGCGGCAATCTGCAAGATTTCGCCCCATACGGTCTCGGAATACGCCAATTCGATCTACCGCAAACTGAACGTCCGCAACCGGGTCGAGGCGATCGGCGTGCTTGCCAGGATCCGGCCCTCCGCGAGGCCCGGCCGCTAGGGTCAAAAGCCGCCCCTGCCCCCTGTCCGGCGTTCTTCCCTGCTGGAAAGGACAGCCAGACCGCCCGCAGATCTGTCCATCAGCGCAGCCCGCTGCTAAAGGCCAGATAGGGAATTTCAGGATCGGGCGCGTGATGGTGGACGATAAATACCTGCTGGCATTGTCGGCCTTTCACCTCGGCATGGCGCTGTTCTGCACCAATCAGCTGCTGCTGCACCAACGCCATCAGCGCATCTATGTGCCGCTGGCGCTGTTCTTCATCACTCAATCCGTTACCGAAATGCTCGGCATCCTTGATCTGGTGGTCACCGATGACGCCTATGATTATCTTGTCGCGCGCTTCAACAGCCTGCATGTGCCCGCCGTGTTTGCCCAGCCGCTGCTGCTCTGGCTCTACGTGCGTGGTCTCACCTCCGAGGATGACGGCCCCCCGGTCACACAAAGGTTCTGGCACGCGGTGCCCATCCTGCTGGCGATCAGCATGGTGGTGTTGTTCTGGACCATCCCGAAATCCCTGTTCGCCCAGAATGATTTGGAGTTCGCCGACCTCAGCCAGTATATTCAGGCGATCCTGATCTACTTCCAGCTGGTCGAAGTGCTGTTTTACTGCCAGGTCGCCATCTACCTGGTGCTGATCATGCGGATGCTGTCGCGATATCGCACGCGCCTGAAGGATCTGTTTGCCACCACCGAGGACCGCGAGCTGACCTGGGTCTGGTGGATCACCACCACGGTCTCCGCCTATCTCCTGCTCAGTGTCGCCGAGATTCTGGCCGACCTCTTTGGTCTTGAGCTGTTCATCCTGTTCAGCGAAGCCTCCGACCTGACCAATGGCCTGTCCAGCCTCGCCATCACCTGGGTGATCGGCGTCTGGGGCGTGCGCCAGCAGCCGGGGCTGATGCCGAAACCGCGCGGCGACACGCAGCCGCCCGCCGAGCGGGAACTGGCCACCGCAAAATACGAACGCTCCGCGCTCACCGACGATCACGCGGCCCGTATCGCGGCCAAGATCGAACGCGCCATGACCAAGGATATGCTCTACCGCGATCCCAACCTGTCGCTCTGGGATCTGGCCAAACATATCAGCGTCACCTCCAACTACGTCTCGCAGACGCTGAATATGACGCTTCAGTCGAATTTCTTTGACTACGTCAACAAATGGCGCATTCAGGATGCGGTGAAACAGCTGCATGACAGCGATGAGACCATTTTGGTGATCGCCCATGATGTCGGGTTCAATTCGCGTTCGTCCTTTTACAACGCCTTCAAGCGCGAGATGAACACCACCCCCTCTGCGCTGCGTGCCGCCCGCGGCAGCGCCGCCCCATCGACCTGACGCCGACGACGGGGCAGCAGCTGGCCGGTGGCCTGCCGCTGCCGCTCTCAGCCACCCGTCGCCCGCTGACCCCGCCAGACGCGCCCGCGCGCGCCCAGCACCAGCATCGCCGGGGTCACCAGCAGCGTCAGCAGCGTTGCCGCCACCAGCCCGCCCGCGATGGTTGTCGACAGCTCGGTCCACCACTGGCTGGACGGCGCGCCAAACACCATGCTGCCCGCAAGCAGATCCAGCTTCATCCCCAGGACCATCGGCATCAGCCCCAGCACCGTTGTCAGCGCCGTCAGCACCACCGGCCGCAGCCGCAGCGCCCCTGCGCGCAGCGCCGCCTCATGAGGCGACTGCCCGGCCTGCCGCTGCGCATTATAGGTGTCGATCAGCACGATATTGGTGTTGACCACGATGCCCGCCAGCGCAATCAACCCGATGCCGCCCATCACCACACCAAACGGCCGCCCCGCCAGCAGCAGCCCAAGGAGCACCCCCGCGATGGAAAAGACAATCGCCGACATCACCACCGCCGCCTGATAGAAACTGTTGAACTGCGCGATCAGGATCACCGCCATCAGCACAACCGCCGTCACAAAGGCAAGGATCAGGAACCGCATCGCCGCATCCTGCTCCTCTGCCTCGCCCCGGAACTGCCAGCTTACGCCGTCTGGCAGATCGGCCCGGTCCAGCGCCTGACGCAGCCGCGCGATCTGCGCATCGGCCAGCAGCCCCGGCGCCACATTGGCCGAGAGCGTCAGCACCCGCGACTGGTCCCGCCGCTCGATCGCGCCGGAGCGCGGCACCGGTGCAAAGCGAGTGAAATTGGCAATCGGCACCAGCCCCGCGCTGGTCGGAACCTGAAGCTGCCGCAAACGGTCAAAGCTGCGGTCCGCCGCCGGAAAACGCACCCGCACATCCACCGACTCCGCCACGTCATCGGGCCGGAATGTGGTCACGGTCACACCATGGGTCAGCAATTGCACCGCCTGCCCCACAAGGTTGAGATCCGCGCCATAGCGCGCGGCCTCGGCGCGGTCGATCTCGATGCGCCATTCCACCCCCGGCAGGGCGCGGCTGTCGGCAACATCGGTGAACCCGCCAATCCCGCCCATGATCTCGCGGATCCGGGCCACCGCCGCCTCGGCCGCCGAGGGGTCCCGGGCGGTGACATGCAGATCCAGCGGCTTGGCCCCGCTTGGCCCGTCATCCTCGGTTTCCACCCGCACCTCGACCCCGGGCAGAGCCGCCACCTCGGCACGGATCCCGGCGCCAATCTCCGCTGCGGGCGGGCGCTGGTCCCAGGGATCCAGCTCCAGCTGAATGGTGCCGATAAGGTCCAGATCATCGCCCCCGCCCATCGAGGCCACCGCATAGACGCTGGCAATCCCATCGCGGCGCAGCAGCTGATCCTCCACCACCCGCACCAGCGCATCGCGTTCATGGATCGAAAAATTGTCCCGTGCGCGCAGCTGAACCTGCATGAATTCAGGCTCTATCTTGGGGAAAAAGCTCAGCCCCGCGCCGAATGTCCCATATAGGCCAAAGGTCGCGATCAACAGCGCAAGGCTCAGCAGAACGGTGGTGCCCGGAAACAGCAGTGCGCGCGCCAGCATCCGCGCATATAGCCCCGCCGTCCCACGGCCAAGGCGCGGATCACCATATTCCGCCGCATACAACGCCCGTTTCGCCGCCGCCGTCTGCGGCGACCGCCGCGCGATCACGCCCCCCAGAACCGGGATGAACACCAGCGCCATCAGCAGCGATGCCGCCAGAGTCACGATGACGGTGATCGGCAGGAATTTCATGAACTCACCGGTGGTGCCGGTCCAGAACAGCAGCGGCACAAACACGCTCAGCGTGGTCGCGGTCGAGGAGATCAGCGGCCCCGCCATCCGCCCCGCCGCCGCGCGATAGGCCTGCGCCGGGGTCGCGCCCTCCTGCAAATGGCGATCCGCCAGTTCAGTGGTGACAATGGCGCCGTCCACCAGCATTCCGACCACCAGGATCAGCGAGAACAGCACAACGATGTTCATCGTGATCCCCATCGCCCAGAGCAGCGCCACACCAGCCAGGAACGCCCCCGGTATCGACAGGCCAACCAGCAGCGCCGCGCGCAGCCCCAGCGCATAGATCACCACCAGCATCACCAGCACGATGGCCGCCACCACATTGGCCTCCAGATCGCCCAGCATGGTCTCCACCTCGCGGCTCTCATCCAGCAGATAGTCGATCTTGACGCTCTGCGGCCACTCCTGCCGCGCCGCTGCAATCACCGCCTTTGCCGCAGCCACCGTCTCGATGATATTGGCGCCGCTGCGTTTGGTGATATCCAGCGTCAGCGCCGGCTGGCCGTTGATCCGGGCAAAGCTGCGCGGATCCTCGAACCGCCGCCGCACCACCGCGATATCGCCAAGGGTCACCACCGCACCGCCCTGAACCTTCACCGGCATCTGCATCAGATCCTGCGCCCCATCGACCAGCCCCGGCACCTTCAGCACAAACCGCCCGGCGGCCCCGTCGATGGTCCCGGCGGCAATCATCGCATTGTTGCGGTTGATCTGTCCCACCAGCGCCTCGAAGGACAGCCCATAGGTGGCAAAGGCAACCGGGTCGATCAGCACCTCCAGCAGATCCGAACGACCGCCGCCGATATCCACCTCCAAAATGCCCGAAACCGCCTCCAGCCGTGCCTTCAGCTCGCGCGCCATCCGGTTCAGGCTGCGCTCCGGCACCGGCCCGGACAGCACCGTGGTCAGCACCGGAAACAACGCCGTGTTGATCTCGATCACAACCGGTTCGGTGGCGGCCTCCGGCAGGTCCGGGCGGGCCTGATCCACCGCCACCCGCACCCGGTCCAGCGCCTCTGCCACGTCGGCGCCCGCCTCGAATTCCAGCGTCACGCTGGCATAGCCCTCATAGGCGTGACCTTTCATCTCCTTGAGATCCGCCAGCCCGCTCAGCGCGGTTTCCAGCGGCTTGACCAGCAGCCGCTCACTGTCACCCGGCGATATCCCCGACAGGCTGGTGCTGACATAGACAAATGGGATCGGAATGTCGGGATTGCTCTCCTTGGGGATGCTGACATAGGCATAGGCCCCGGCGCAGAGCAGCGCCGCAAAGATCAGGATCACCGCGCGGCTGCGGGAAAAGATCACCGCCAATATGCCGTTCACGACGGATCCGCCGCGCCGTTGCCATCGCCGCCGGGCCGCACCCGTTCGCCTGCGCTGACAAAACCCTGTCCGACGGTGATCAGCCGCAGCTGATCCGGCAGGCCGCTGACCCAGACACCGGCGCCGTCGCGCGCTGACTGGACGATCTCCACCGGGGTAAAGACCACACGGTCGGTGTCATCGACAGATTTGACGCCCAGCCCCCCTGCCATATCCAGCGAGAGCAGCGCCGGTGACAGGAAATGCGCCTGGACCTGATCCAGCGGCACCTCGATCCGGGCGCTGACCCCGGCCGGGATCGCAGCGCTGCGCTCCGCCGGATTGGCCAGCGTCAGCTCGGCGGTGAAGCTGCGGGTCTCTGCCGCCGCACTCTGCCCCAGAAAACTCAGCCGCCCCTCGCCGCTGCGCCCGTCCAGAAACCGGACCTGCGCGATGGCCCCTTCGGTCAGGGAGCCGCGCTGGTGCTGGGGCACCTGAAACACCACCCGCAGCGGATCCAGCGCCACCACCCGCGCCACCTCGGCCCCCTCCTGCACATAGGCACCGGGGGTGAGGTCAAAGGCTTCGAGATGCCCGGCAAAGGGCGCGGTCAGCTGCGTTTCCGCCAGAGATTGCCGGGCCGCGGCAAGATCCGCCTTGGCCACGGCCAGCGCCTCGCGCGCCTCGCTCAGCCGCTGATCGGTGGTCGATCCCCGCTGATGCAGCGCCGCCGCGCGCGTGTACTCGTGTTCGGCCCGCAATTGCGAGGCCTCCGCCCGCGCCAGCGCCGCCTGCTGGGGACCGGCCTGCAAGGTGGCGAGGATCTGCCCCTGCGCAACCCGTGCGCCCTTCGCCACCGCAACGGTGGCCACATGGCCCGACATCTCCGCCCGCAGGGTGGCGTCCCGGTCAGCCCTGCTATGCCCCTCGGCGTGCAGCAGCCGTGTCACCGGCGCCGCCTGTGACAGCTGCACAGCGACAGAAACAGGCTCTGTTACGGAGGAATTCCCACCATCGGGCGGCGGCAGCGGGGCGGCGGGCCAGAACAGCCCGACCAGCATCCAGACCACCAGCCCCAGATAGATCGCCGCCGCCAGCAGTGGCGGCCATGTCGCCCTGGCATCGCTGACAAACACCAGCTCAACCGGCGCCGCTTGAGCGGCCCCGGTAACGGCAGAGAGCGGCGGCACGGCGGCAGCGGGGCCGGTTGGCGGCGCGGTCTCCCGCCGCGCCGCCCCTGCCCTGCCCTGCGGTTTCGAGTGAAGCGGAGACGCCATGGATCAGAAGCTGTAGATCAGGCCAAGCCCGACCGAATAGCTGTCCTTGGTATTGGTCAGCGGGCTGTCGTGAACCTTCTTGTCGATCAGCTGATAATTCACCGTCCCCAGCACCGACAACGTGTCGCTGATCGGGTAGACCATGGTCATATCCACAAACGGCTCGGTGGTGGAGCCAACATCATAAGCGGCCCGCTGCGCGTTCGCCTCGCTGGCGGACACCCCGTAAAGGAAGTTGTTCAGCTTGCCGTCGCGCATCCGCGCCCCGGCGCCAATATCGACACCCAGCTGGCCCATCTGGAACTCGGTCCCGAATTTGGCCTCCGCGTGATAGCCGTCATGCTCATTGGAGACATCCACCATCGCGCTGCCCGCCACATAGAACCCGTCAAAACGATAGGTCATGTCAAATCCCGCCTCGATCGGTGTGCTGCGCTTCAGCCCGGCAAACAGCGGCTTGTTCTCCGGGTAATCCGGCTTTTCGCCCGCACCCACGCGCACCGAAACCTGCAGGTCCTCGCTGTTCAGAATATGATAGGCGACCCCGTCCCAGCCCAGATGCAGCCGGTCGCTGTCATAGGACACAAACGGCAGGGCGGCGGCTTCGGTGCTTTCGCCCTTGTAAAGGTCGGAGGAGGCAAACGCCCCCAGCCCGAGGGTAAACTGGCCGTTGGAAAACAGCCCCTCGGCGGCGGCGCCAGATGCGCCCGCCAGACTACACGCGGTCACAAGAGCGGCGCTGCGATAAAAATTCATGGTCTTATCCTTTTTCAGATCGTGTTTTAGGTCTTGGGTATGGGTTTCGGGACGCCCCGGCGCGCCCTCGACAGGCGCGGGCGATGCTGGCCAGCTGCGGATCAGCGCAGCCGGTGGGTGATATCGGCATGGACCACGCAAGGCTCGGCTGAACCGATCTGCCTGACCATGCGCGGCGGAAAGCTGATCGTGGCCACCGCCTTCTGATCAATCAGCCCCTCCGAAATCACCCGTGTCTGCAACTCGGTCACGGTGGTGACCTTGCCGAACAGGGTGCGCTCGACCTCGGTCATCACCCCTTCCCAGCGGTTGGGGCTGGTGCGGGTCCAGTTGATATCTACCTCCCAGGCCGCATTGAGCTGGTTCAGATCCAGTGGTTTGGAAAAATGCAGGGGCTTGGAATAAAGCACCTCATCCTTTGCATCGGACTCGATCTCGCGCCGCAGCGTCGCCGAACAGCCGCTGACCGACCGGAACTGCATCAGCGCCAGCCAATGCCCGTCGCGCGGCTGGATGTCATCGCTGCCGGTTCCGGCGCTGGTCGCAGGGGTGGCCCCGATGGCAAACCCCAGTGCGATGCAGAACACCACCGGCAGCAGCGGCACGGCGCGCCGATACCGCCGCAGCGCAGAGGTCAGATAACGGGACTGAAACGAAGGTCTGAGCATGGCGGGGTCTCTCTCTGGTCAGATATTCCGGTTGCGCAACAGCAGGGCTGTAGAGGGCAGGCCATCCGCCGCCTCGCCCTGACCCTAGCCAGAGCCCCGCAGCCCCGTCGTCCAACCGGGCCGGAAAGGACGCCAGACTGCCCGTCCCGGCAGGACAGGACGCCGGACAGCACGGTTTTGCCCCCGACCAGCGGGGGGGTCCGGCGCGATACCGCAGAATCAGGCTTGACGTGAAACCATAAGGTATCATATTAAAAGGATACCGAACGGTATCATATAAGGAGCAGATACCGCCATGTCACAGCAGACGCCGGAGCAACTGGCCTTTCGCGCCCTGGCGGATCCGACACGCCGCCAGATCCTCCGGCTGCTGGCGCAGGACAGCCTCACCATCGCCGAGGTTGCGGAGAATTTTCAGATGACCCGCGCCGCAGTGAAGAAACATCTCACCATTCTGGACGAGGGCAATCTGATCTCGGTCCAGACCGAGGGCCGCGCCCGGCTCAATCACCTCAACCCGGATGGGCTGCGGCAGGTGTTCGACTGGTTCGGCTTCTTTGATGCCTTCTGGGACGACCGCCTTGCGACGCTCAAATCCGAAATCGAAAAGGACATCCAATGACCGATACGATCCTGCGCAAATCCATCTATCTGCGGGCCACCCCGGCCCAGGTCTGGGCCTATCTGACAGAGCCGGAGAAACTGGCGATCTGGTTCCACAAACCCCAGACCCCGCTGGTCGAAGGCCCCTATGAGATGTTCGGCACCGAAAGCGGCAAGCGGCTGATGTGGGGCGAGGTGCTGCTGGCGGAGCCCTTCACCCGCCTTGACTACAGCTTTACCATCGCGCCGATGGGCGATGGCACCAGCACCGTCTCTTGGACGCTAGAGGAGGTGCCCGGCGGCACCAATCTGTCGCTGACCCACACCGGCCTGCCACAGGGGGTCGAGGCCTTTGACCTGTTGCTGGCGCTGGACAAGGGATGGGACGAACATTTGGGCCGGATGCGGGCCTCCGCCCACGACAGCTGAGCAGCGCAGCGGGCCGGACCTGCCGTTCGCAGAGGCCAAAGGCTCAGTCGATAACGGTCACGCCGGGCAGGCTGCGGATCAGATCAATATCCGCGAAATAGCGCTCTGTCATCTCATCGACGAATCCCTGCGACCAGCCCGGCAGGTCAATTTCCTCTTCCACCGCATCCTCCGCGTGGAAATAGGACAGGAACAGCTCGCGCACCTGATTGCGCTGCTGTTCCGACAGCTTCGGACGCTCGGCCAGATAGGCCTCCAGCCGCCGGGTGCCTTCCTCCGTCATCGCCTGACGCAGAATATCCGTCTCACCGGTGAACCGGTAGCCCGCGCCCAACCCGGTGACATGTCCCAGCACCTGCGGCCAGACCACCGGCGTTTCCTCATTGCACCAGACGGTGATCGCGCAATCGGGATTTGCGGTCAGGATATCGCCGACCACCTCGGACCAGCGCAGCTCCATCAGGTCGGTATCCCTGGCAAACCCGTACCAATCCTTCTGCGACTGCGCGGCAAACCCGGCCGGCACCAGCGTCGCCGGATTGCGCAGACCCAGGAAAAACTCGCAGCGATGATCGGCAAACACCGCCCGCAGCGCGGCGGTATTGGCACCGGCATTGCGATAAAGCCGCCCGTCATTCAGCATCCAGGCCGGCACGCCCAGAATCGCCGACATCGACAGCACCACCCGCGCCGGATCCGCGTCGCGCAGTACCCCCTCGAGAAAGTCTTCGCACGCCTCGTCGCTGATCCCCTCCTTTGCGGCGCGGCCCTTCAGATCGGTCAGGTCTTTCAGATAGGTTCCCGGTCGGCGCACCAGCACGCCATCCTGCAACAGCCGCGCCGAATCCCGGCGCAGCGACCAGATCAGCTGATCCTCATCGGTAAACGGCGCCCCGATATGCAGCGCAACCGTCAGATCTCCTGCCCCGCCTCCAGATGTGGAGCCGGTCACGCCAGAGATGGTCTGCGGTTCTGTCATCGTCAAACTCCGCCTTGGGGTCGCCGGATCACAACCCGCGGCCCATAACAGGCCGCCCCAGCCCCGATGTCACAATAAGGTTGCCCTTAAGACCATAATTAACGGGGTGTTTGTCTTTGTTTTGTCCCAATTTTGTCCTTAATGCAGCCGCCGCACGCAGGCCGGGCCGATCAGGTGTCAGCCCGTGTGTAGCCAGCCCGCGGAAGAAGAGTCAATGCAACCGCAGGGATTGGTCTGTAATGCCTTTGTTAGAGCCTGAATTTATGAACCCCAAGCGCGCAGCTGGCCAGGAACAGGTCTAGCCGACAAGCTGCTTCGGCGCGGCGCCACCCTTCGCGAGGGGGCGAGGAAAACTCACCTCAAAGACCGCACCACGAGGCTGGGCCGCCGAAACCTGCACGGTTCCGCCCCAGCTCTCCACGGTTTTCTTGATAAACGCCAGCCCCAGCCCGCTGCCTTCGGTCGAGGAGGACAGCCGGTGGAACGGGGCAAAGATCCGCTCGCGGTGTTCCTCCGGGATGCCCGGGCCATCGTCGCGCACCGAGATCGTCACCGCATCGGGACCGGTTTTCGCGCTCAGCACCACATGGCCGCGTTCCCGGTCGTGATGCTGAAAGGCGTTGGCGATCAGGTTGCGCATCACCATGTCAAAGGCGATCGGATTGACCTGTAGTTCCGGCATCCCCGCTTCGATGATCACCTCGAAACCGGCGCGCGGTCCGGCCAGTTCCAGCACCTCATGCAGGCGCTGCGATGGCTCGATCACCTCCGCCTGATGGCTCTCGCTATGGGTGGTGGAATAGACCAGCAGATCCTGCACCAGCTGCATCATCCGCTGCGACAGGCGTTCCATTTCAACCCAGTTGGAGCGGACGCCGTCGGGCAGATCTATCCCGGCTTCCTGCATGTCCTCGGCCACGAAATCAATCAGGTTGAGCAGGCTGAACAAAGGCGCCTTCAGATCATGTGCCGCAATGGCGGAGAAGGTGCGCAGATCCTCATTGACCACCTCCAGCGACCGGGCCTGCGCGGCAATCAGATCCTGCTGTTCCTGCAAGCGGGTCACATCCACCCGCAGGGAGGCAAAATGCCGGGGCCCCAGCTTGACATCACGGGCCTGAAACACCCGGCCATCCGTCGCGCGCACTGTCCGTGGCTCGGATCTTCCGCGCTGCAGATCCTCAACAATCTGATCAACAAGGGATACAATCTGCGCATCGGTGTAGGGGTTTTCGATGGTGCCATCCATATAGGATTTAATGATCATCTGCTGCATCGTCGCGCCCTTTTTCAGGGCCGCCACCATGCCGGGAAAGATCAGTTCAAACCCATGGTTCCAATGCACCGCCCGCAGGTTGTGATCATAGATCACGATGGCCGCAGCCACCTCATCCAGCGCCTCAACCAGCAGTTGGTCGCCAGCGCGATCCCTCAGCAACTTATTGGATTTGTTGCGATAATAATGGAACCAATAGCCCAGCGTCAGGATGACCGCCACCAGAACGGCACCGATCAGCAGGCCCCAGCGCACCAGAATATTGTCCCAGATCGTGCGCGACTGGCCAAACCATTTCTTGTCCAGATCGCGCAGCAAGTTGGCGTCAACACTTGCGGCGATGGCGGCGTCCAGCTCATCGCGCAGCGCCTCCTGCCCCGGCGCCACCAGGAACCCATAGGGGCTGCTGACCAGCGGCGGTGACAGCACCCGGACATGGTCGTCAACCTCAGCCATACGCAGCCGCCGCAGGAAACTGTTGTGGCCTGACACCACCACATCAATCTCACCGGTCAGAAACGGCAGGATCTGGGTGTCCATCGAGGCAAATTCGACCATCTCGGTGAAGGGGATCTGGCGGGCACCGTCAACGGCGAAACTGCCGCTGACCACGCCGATATCCATTCCAGCGAGATCATCCAGCTCGTAGATCTGATCGCTCTTGCGGACAAAGGCCCGCATCTCAAACGATCCAAGCGTGCGCGTGGCCAGCCCGGCGCTCAAACGCTCCGGCGTCAGCGCCAGAAGCGATGTCACATCCGCCCGGCCCAGACGCAGCTCATCCAGCATACCGGCCGGGTTTGTGTTGGGCTGAAACACGACCTCCCGCCCCGCCGCGCTGGCGATATGCCGCATCAGGTCGATCGACACGCCCTTTGGATATCCGTCAATATCGGTAAAGGAATAGGGCGGGTATTCCTCATAGGTCATCCGGATCGGTTCGGCCTGCCCCATGCTGGCCAAAGTCGGAACACCGACGAGAGCAAAGAACAGCAATACCGCCAGGCGCCGCATCGTGAATGTAAATAGTACCTGCAAGTGCCGTCCCGCTGTGCATACCCCTCAAGCCACCCATCTGGCCAAAAATGTCTGAACCTATCGTTAAAACGGGACGGTACCTACAGTTTTACCCATTAATCCCCGTAAAAAGCACCCCAGCCGCCGAGGTCGACAGCTGGGGCGAACAGAACAGACGGGTGAGCGGCCATTCCGGGCAGCCCTCAGTCCAGGGTATCCTCGATCAATGCCAGCAAAGCCTCCACCTGCGCGGGGTCGAGGCTGCGGCCCTTGAGGTCGATTCGCACCGCCGTCGGCGCCACCTCAGCCGACAGGTCCCCTCCCGATTGCAGCCGCCGCGCGGCCAGCCGGGTGACCTGCCGGGGGCGTCCGCCACGCGGCTTGGCCTCCGCCACCGGGTCCATATCCGACAGCGCGGTTTCCAGAAGCCGCCATTCCGCCCGCTCATCCGCCGGATCCGCCCCGGCCAGCGCGGCACGCAGGGCACCCTGCCCGCCCGACCGCAGCGCCGCCGCCAGTTTCAGCCCGGCCTTCTCCGACAGCGCATTGGGATAGCGCAGCAGATCGCCCAGCCCCTCATGCACGGCGGCAAAGCTGCGCACCTTGGAGCGTTTCGCCTTTGACGCCGCCGCAAACAGCGCCTCAACCGCCGCCTCAACCGAGGCAAACACCCCCTGCCCCGCCACCAGCACCGCAATGCGCCCGCGTTCATAGGGCGTCAGATTGGCGCGCAGCTCGTTTTCCTCGATCATCGCCACATAGGCGCCCGCACTGTCCGCGCCTCGCCGCAGAAACGCGGGGATCTCGGCAAACCCGTCTTCGCTCCGGTTCAGCCGTGCATAGGCTTCCAGACGGCGAAAGCCCGACACCAGACCAAAGCCATCGTCCAGCGCGATCACCTCAACCGGGCTGCGCAGACCATGGGCGCGGATAGAACTGATCAGCTCGTCCAGCTCCTCCTCGTCGATCTGCATCCGGTCGCGGCGCAGATAGTCGCGGTCAATCTCTGCCAGCGGAATGCGCAGCACGGTTTCCCCGGCAGTCTCAGCCGCGCGCCAGCGTTCGGCGTCTGCCTTGTCGCGGGCCATCTCGACCCGGTCCGCCACCGCCGCCATCCCGCGCAGCTGTGCCGCCTCGGCCGAGACCTTGGCAATCGGCGGCGCGCTGGCCGGGACGCCACCGGGCGCCGGGTCAAAGGGGTTGATGCCGGGTTTCGCGGCGAAACCTTCCTCGATGGCTTCGATTTCGGACGCGTCGGGGGCGCTCAGCCGTCTGCGTTTTGCCATGTTACTCCGCCTCTTCCATCTGGGTGTCACGCCACCAGCTGCCGATGAGCAGCTCCTTGAACTCCGCATAGGTCCGATCAAAGGTTTCGCGACCGCGTACATAGGTATCGCGGTTGAAGTCGCGATAGTCTGCTTCGTAGATCCCATTCACCTGTTCTCCCGCCTGCCCAACAAGGGCGGTGACATCCTGACGGTAGGCGTTCATGAAATCTCCGAAATAGGCTTGGATCACATTCGCCATGTCCGTCTGCTGACTGGCGTCAAAGCGCGTGATCAGCGCCCTTACTACGTCCCATTCAAATTTAATTTCCGGCAAACCCGCCGCGCGCTGTGCCATATTCTCGCCCTCCTCGATGGAGGCGAAGGTGGAATAGAGCATGTCGAAAAACCGCCCCGTAGAGTCGAACTCCAGAAACGATGCCCCCAGCGGCACCAGCAGGATATCCGCCGCCGCCAGCGCGTTGATGGTCAGATAGCCAAGCGCCGGAGGTGTATCGAGGAAGACGATATCGTAATCGTCCAGAATGCCCTCCTGCTCGAGGAAGTTGCTCAGCGCATCCCACAGCGGCCAGCTGCGCAGCCCCATGCGCCAGACCGGAATCTGGAATTCCGCCCAATACAGGTTCAGCTGCGCGCCGATCAGATCAATATTCGACCAATGGGTTTTCTGGATGACGTTTCGCGACGAAACCCGCAGCGCCTCGTTCAATGTCTCATCCAGCGGCAGTTCCGGCTCTCCGGCGGCGGCGCGCACGGCGTTTTCCGCAACCACGGATTTGGCGTAATCCTTGGCGATCAGCGGAAAGACGGTGGACCATTCGTCCTCAACCTTGCCGCCAAGGATTGAGGTCATCGACCCCTGGCTGTCCAGATCAATGACCAGCACCTTGTAGCCATCCAGCGCAGCCGACATCGCCAGATGCGCCGCCGTCGAGGTCTTGCCAACGCCGCCTTTGAAATTGGCTACCGCCGTCACCTTGGCCGGCACGCCCTTGGGCCGGTAGGGCAGATATTCCTTGGTCGAGATCCCTTCGGAGGCAAAATGCCGCCGCAGCGCCAGCACCTCCTCCAGAGTGAACCATTTGGAGCCGCCTTCACCCTCGCCCTGCGGCAGGTCGGGGTGGTTCTTCAACACCCGGCGCAGATGCTGTGGCGCGACCGGGATCAGATAGCGGGTGATCTCCCAGGTGGAGAATTTACGCAGCCGTTTTTCGCCGTCGGGCGCATAGCCGCGCCGGGCCAGATCCTCGCGCCCTTTGGTGCACATGGCGGCGGCCTTGGCGAACCGTGTGGTCTGGATCGGATCCGGCAGTTTGGCGGCGGCCTGTTTGGGATCCAGATTGAAATACGGGGGCAGGGGAGGCGATGTCATGTTGCGGCTCGATCTCGGTGCATGTGGATGCGTGTTATCGCGCGTGTTTTCTATTTGCGCTTATATGCCAGAGAATAGGGAACATCTTGCAGGCTGCCTAGGTCATATGGACCCGCAAGGGCAATTTTTGCAGGTGCTTCAATTCACCTCCGCCCGGTTTCGCCGCGAAACGTTCGGCTTTTCCTTGGAAAACTCAAAAATAGATGACAGCTAAACGTTTATATTTTTTAGAATCTTTAGAGTCTTTGGTTCCGGTTTAACATTCAATTACAGTCAGTTACCCCAGTTTGGGGACCCGCATCCGGTACAAGAGGCACCTGGACACGGGATGAAAGGCACCCGTATGCGGGATAACAGGCGCCTGAAAGCGGGGCAAAAGGCGCCGATTCTCAGGATGGCGCTGCACATCGGCAGTCCGGTGTCAGAGGTGTTGCCAGCCCGATGCTAGACCGAATGACAGCCATAAAACAGAGCCTGTTGCGCCATTTTTGACACTGATTGGCGGAAATTCCTGTTGCGCCCCCAGCGCGCGCTCTGGGCCTCTGCGGCGCAACGGTGGGTCGGATCATGCGATCATGGGGCATCGCCGCGATTCGCAACAGGGCGTCATTTGCCACGATTGATCCCGTGAACGGGTCCCTTTCGGCGTGGCGGTGGCCGCTGCCCGGAACCGGTGCCAAAGACAAATGTCGGCCGACCCAATAACAAAGGAACCCATGTGCGGTTGTCGCATAGGTTCCTTTTGTGGCAGGGTATGGCGCAATTGAGGCCCATGATGACAGGCAGTGATTCCATGGCAGAGCCCGGCTTTGACACAGAGCGGCTGACCGGCGCGTTGACCCGCGAAACGGTCAAGAAGAATGTCGCCGCGATCCATATCAGCGGCAAGCTGACGCTGTTGCAGCGCAAGCTGTCGAATGTGCTGCTGCTCAATGCCTATGACACGCTGACCTCGGCGCGCAGCCATACCATCGACGCGCGCACCTTGGCGATGATGGTGGGGTATAATTCCAACGATATCGACAGTCTGCGCGCCAGCCTGCGGGCGCTGGCCGAAACCGTTGCCGAATGGGACATGCTGGACGAACAGGGCCATCAGGAATGGGGCGTCTCCTCACTGCTCAGCTTTGCCAAGCTGAAGAATGGGATCTGCGAATATGCCTATTCGCCGGAGCTGGCCAAGAAACTGCACGACCCCAAGATCTTTGCCCTGATCAACGTCAAGATTCAGCGCAATTTCAGCTCCGGTCACGGGCTGGCGCTTTATGAAAACTGCTATCGTTTTGTGCGCACCGGATCGACCGGCTGGTGGGGGCTCGATATCTTTCGCAAGCTGATGGGGGTGGATGGCTCCGCCTATTACGAGAGTTTCAAACATCTCAACGCCAAGATCATCAAACCGGCGGTGGCCGAGGTCAATAAATCCTCCGACATCATCATCGAGCCGCAGACCCGCAAGAAAGGCCGCGCGGTCAGCGAAATCCGTTTCCTGATCCGTGAAAATCCGCAGATGGCGATGTTCCAGATCGACGACAGCGACGGGCTGCGCCAGCAACCGGTCTATAGGGCGCTGCGCGGGCAGGGCGTGTCGGACCGTCTGGCGCGGCAGTGGATCACCGAACACGGGCCGGATTACGTTCAGCAGAAACTGGATTACGTGGCCGGGCAGGGGGCGGTGAAATCGCGGCTTGGCTATCTGCGTGCGGCGATTGACGGCGATTACAGCGCGACACCAGAGGCCGGAACCCCGCCGCCGATCACAGCCGAGGAGGAGGCCCGCATCCGCGAGGCCCGTCTGGCACGCGAGGCGGAGGCCGCCGCAGAGGCCGCCGCCTTTGACGCCCGCGCCGCAGCCCGCCGGGACCGGGCGCGGCATCTGGAAACTGTCGAGGCGCTGGTTTCGCGGCGAAACCCGACCCAGCGTGACGCAGACAAACGGCTGTTCCTGTCGCGGCTGGAGAGCGATCTGGACCGCGAGCATTTCCGTCAGCATGGCTGGCGCTCGGCGCTCAATGCTGCGGCCATCATCGCCTTCTGGCGTGAGCTGGAGCCGGAGGCCTTCGACAGCTAGCGCGGTCCCGGCAGGGGGCGCAAGGGAACCAACAGCGGTCTGCCGCGTTGGTCCGGCATGGTCTATTTTCTATTCAACCCCTTTGCGCTGAGCCTGCTGCGGACGCTGCTGGCGGTCCTGCTGTCGGGTCTTGCCGCCCTGATCCTGCTGTCGATGCTGACCCAACCGGCCCGCGCGGGCGGAGCGCAGGCGCTGGATCCTGCACCGGTCGGATCTGTCGCGCCGTTTGTTCGACCCGCCGCACCGGGGTCGTGACCGCCCGCTGTCATTTTTCACCTGCCATGCCGCAGGCACCATAGTCAGGAACCCTCGCCATGTCCGCAGACCGCACCACCGATCATTCCGCCCGTGATTTCGCCTGGGCCGTGCCGATCATGCGGGCGGGCTACGCCGGGCGCGGGCTGGTCTACCTGCTGGTTGCGGGGCTGTCGCTCTGGTCGATCCTAAATGGCGGAGAGGCGGAGGGCACCGCCGAGACGATGCAGCGGTTTCGCAGCGGCTGGGGCATCGCGGTGCTGCTGGTGATCGCGCTGGCGATGCTGGCCTATGCCATCTGGAGGGCCGTGGACGGGATCTGGGATCTTGAAGATTATGGCAGCGACCTCAAAGGAGTGGTGGCAAGGGCCGGGATGATCATCACCGGTTTGGTGCATCTGGGGCTGGCCGCGCTTGCCATCATTGTTGCGGTTGGGGTCAGCCGGGGCGGTGGCGACACTGGCGTCGTACAGCAGCTGTTTGCCTCTCCGATGGGTCAGCTGGCGGCGGGGATCATCGGGGTGATCACCATCGCCGTCGGCTTCTACTATCTGCACAAGGCCTGGACGCAGGGCTACCTTGACCACCTACAGGGCAACCCGGTCACCCGCCATCTGAACATGGCGCTGCGCATCGGGCTGGCCGGGCAGGGGGTTGCAGTGGGCATCATCGGCCTGCTGATCGTACAGGCCGCCACCTATTCCTCCCGCAGCGAGGCGGGTGGTCTGGGGTCGGCCTTTGACTGGCTGCAATCCAAAGCCTATGGTCAGGCGCTGGTGATTGCCCTCTGCCTTGGTCTTCTGGGGTTTGGCCTGTTCTGCTTTGTCAACGCGCGCTACCGGATCGTGCCACGGGCCGATGCCTCCGGCACGCCGTCGCTGCGGCAATTGCTGAACGGCTGAGGCGGTTCCCCGACCAAGCGATCAGGCGACCGCACCACACCGGCGCGTGCCTCTCGGCGCAGGGGCGGAGCCGGGAGGTCAGGCCAGCACGCGGATATAGCCCGCCAGCCCGGTTTTCTGATGTTCGATCACATGGCAGTGAAACGCCCAGTCGCCGGGATTGTCGGCCACCAGTGCCACCTCGATGATTTCATCCTTCAGCAGCAGCGCGGTATCGGTCCAGTTGGACGGCAGGCTGCGCCGGTTCGACCGCAGCGGGCGGAACACCAGACCGTGCAGGTGGATCGGATGGGCGTTGGGGCTTTCATTGCGCAGCCGCAGGATCACGCTTTCGCCGCGGTTGAGCACCAGCAGCGGGGCGGCGCCGGGGGTGTCGGGATCGGCAGCGTCACCGGGCCAGGGTTTGCGGTTGATCGACCAGAAGCTATAGCCCAGCGAGCCGCAATAACCGTTCTCCTGCGCGCCGCCTTCGGGCGTCCAGCCAAAAACCAGATCCTCGGTGCGCGCTTTGGTCAGATCCGGCTCAGGCACGTCATTGGCGGGCAGCGGCGACAGCTCGGCCAGATCGCGGCCAAGGCTGGGACCGGTGGCGCGGATCCGGGCCAGACGGCGGGGTCCGCCGGGAAAGTCGGTCATCACATCGACATAGGCGCCTTCGATGCGGGGCATCTGCACCGCGATATCCAGACGTTGGCCGGGTGACAGCAGGGCAGGGGCCTTATCGGTGGGCCAGTCGATGGCCTCGCGCAGCGGGTGACCATCGGCGGCAATCACCTGACCGGAGGCACCCAGCACAAAGGGTTTGTAGATCCGCGTGGTATCGGTGGCCGCAAGCCGCAGCCGCGCCAGCCCGCCGGTGGGGGCCTCATAGGTCGGGTCGCTGTCCCAATTGGCGGTTATGATGGTGCCAAAGGTGCCCGCCCGCGCCGCCCCGCGCGCAGTCCACAGCTTCAGCCATTCGCCATTGGGGCGCAGTCGGAAATCGCGCAGGTTCAGGGCAATATCGGCGTCAAATCCGGGGTCTTCGGCCTCTTCCACCACCAGCACGCCGGTCAGCCCCATGGCCATCTGGTTCATCGTCATGCAATGCGGGTGATACCAATAGGTGCCGGCATCCATCGGGGTGAAGTGGTAGTCGAAACTCTCCCCCTCGCCGATGGGGAACTGCGTCAGATAGGGCACCCCGTCCATGGCATTGTCCAGCCGGATGCCGTGCCAGTGCATTGCCGTGTAATCGGGCAGGGCATTGGTGACCCGCGCGGCAAAGGGCTGACCCTGTTTAATGCGGATGACCGGCGGCGGCCCGTCAGGGCGGGTCGAGATCAGGTCATCAGTGGGCTGATCGGCGATGGTATAGCGGGCGCGCTGGATGTGGATCGGCAGAGGCACCGCCGTGGGTTGGGCGCTGGCCCGCGCCCTGGCCGGGGTGGTGAGCTGTGCGCCCGCCAGCCCCAGTGGCGCCAGCATCCCGGCGGCCCCTGTCAATTGCAGCGCGCGGCGGCGGCTCAGGCGGGGCGAAGGTCTGTCTGCGGTCATGGTTCTACCGGTTGCGGGAGAGGCTGCGGGCAGGCTAGCGGGTTTGGCTGGCGGGTGTAAGATCCGGCGACAGGGCTGCGGCGGAATTACCCGCCCTCTATGTGCCGGTCAGCGAGCCGCGGGCCTGCCGCAGGACGGTGCCGATCTTGCGGAACAGATCGGCGCGCACGCTGGTTGGCCGCCAGCCGAGGGTCACCCGGCGCGGGCAGGCATCGGCAAGCGGCGTCATCACCACATCCTGTCCCGCCGCAACCCCGGCATCGACCGCGAGATCGGGCAGCAGGGTGATCCCCAGCCCCTCGCTCACCATGGAGATCAGGGTGGAGAGCGAGGTGGCGGCAAAACTGTCGTCGCGCTGGATATCGCGATCGGGAAAGGCGCTGAGCGCGTGATGATGCAGACAATGGCCCTGTTCGAGCAACAGCAGCTGTCGCCCGTCCAGATCGGCCCCGCGAAGGGCGGTGTCGGCCCCGGCGCTGAGGTCAGAGGCGGGCGGCGGCGCGGCAAGGTGATAGCCGTCGTCGAACAGATGCAGGGTTTCCAGCCCGGAGGCGGCATAGGGTTCGGCATAGATCACCAGATCCAGCCGCCCGCTGTGGACGCCTTCCAGCAGCTGGCCGGTCAGTTCCTCGCGCAGGTAGAGTTGCAGATCGGGAAAGCTGGATTTCAGCGCAGGCATGGCGCGGGGGATCAGGAAGGGACCGATGGTGGGGATTGCGCCCATCCGCAGGGTGCCGCCTTCGGGTCGGGCCTGAGCGGCGGCAAGCTCCTCGATCTCGCGGCTGTCCTGCAACAGCTTGCGGGCGCGTTCGGCAATCTGGGCGCCGACCGGGGTGAGGATGACCGAGCGTTTGGTGCGCTCTGCCAGGGTGACGCCGAGCCGCTCTTCCAGCTCCCGCAGGCCGACGCTGAGCGTCGGCTGGCTGACAAAGCATCTGGCGGCGGCGCGGGAAAAGTTCAGCTCATCCGCAACCGCCACAAGGAAGCGCAGCTGTCGCAGGGTGAGGCTGGTGTTATAGGGGGCGTCTATCATCTTGCGTTTTTTAATCCGGTTTTACGCAGGCAGGCAAGCTGTGCCGATCAGGTTCTCGCCCCGACTCAGGTGGCATGTGCTAGGGTGGGCGACAGCAGGGGACGGAGAATTTCTGATAGCTATTTCCTATATAAGAAATCCTAATTTATCATTTCTTATAATCACGATCCACTGCTAGCCTTTGCCCGGAGAGGCCCGGTCCCGGCGTATTGTCAGGGAGGAATGCCGGCGCGTCATGACCCAAGACCCAGGAGAGACAACATGCAGCAAGGTGACGGAAACACAGGCGGAAAATGCCCGGTTCTGCACGGAAGCAACACCAACACCAGCGCCGGTGTGGCAGATTGGTGGCCCAATGCGCTGAACCTCGACATCCTGCACCAGCACGACCGCAAGACCGACCCGATGCCCGAGGGGTTCGACTACCGCGAGGCGGTGAAATCCCTGGATGTTGAGGCGCTGAAGGCGGATCTGACGGCGCTGATGACCGACAGCCAGAGCTGGTGGCCCGCCGATTGGGGCACCTATGCGGGTCTGATGGTGCGGATGGCCTGGCATTCGGCGGGCACCTACCGCGCGGCGGATGGCCGGGGTGGGGCGACCACCGGCAACCAGCGCTTTGCACCGCTGAACTCCTGGCCGGACAATGTCAATCTGGACAAGGCGCGCCGTCTGCTGTGGCCGATCAAACAGAAATACGGCAACAGCCTGTCCTGGGCCGATCTGATCGCACTGGCGGGCAATATTGCTTATGAGTCCGTTGGCTTGCCGACCTATGGTTTCTCCTTTGGCCGCGAGGATATCTGGTCGCCGGAGAAAGACGTCTACTGGGGCGCGGAAAAGGAATGGCTGGCCGCAGGGCGCTATGAGGATGGCGCGGATCGTGACTCGCTTGCCAATCCGCTGGCGGCCGTACAGATGGGCCTGATCTATGTGAACCCCGAAGGTGTCGGCGGCGAACCGGATCCGCTGCGCACGGCGCAGGATGTGCGGATCACCTTTGAACGCATGGCGATGAACGACGAGGAAACCGTGGCGCTGACCGCAGGGGGCCACACCATCGGCAAGGCGCATGGCAATGGCCGCGCCGATGCGATTGGCAATGATCCCGAAGGCGGCAGCCTGATCGAACAGGGTCTGGGCTGGAGCAACAGCAACGGCACCGGCCATGGGCGCGACACCATGTCCAGCGGCATCGAAGGCGCCTGGACCACCAATCCGACCAAATGGGACAACGGCTATTTCTACCTGCTGTTCACCTACGACTGGGAGCTGAAGAAAAGCCCGGCAGGCGCCTGGCAGTGGGAGCCGGTCAACATCAAGGAAGAGGACAAGCCGGTGGATGTGGAGGATCCCTCGATCCGTCACAACCCGATCATGACCGATGCGGATATGGCGATGATCAAGGACCCGGAATACCGCAAGATCTCCGAACGGTTCTACAAGGATCCGGCCTATTTCGCGGATGTCTTTGCCCGCGCCTGGTTCAAGCTGCTGCACCGCGATATGGGGCCGCGCAACCGGTATATCGGCCCGGAGGCGCCGCAGGAGGATCTGATCTGGCAGGACAATATCCCCGCAGGCAGCACCGGCTATGATGTGGCCGCGACCAGGCAGCTGCTGCGCGATTGCGGCCTGTCGCAGGCCGATATGATCGCCACCGCCTGGGACAGCGCGCGGACCTTCCGTGGATCTGACCTGCGCGGTGGGGCCAATGGCGCCCGGATCCGTCTGGCGCCGCAGAAGGACTGGGTTGGCAATGAGCCGGAGCGTCTGGGTCGCGTGCTGGAAACCTATGAAGGGATTGCCGAAAAGAGCGGCGCGAGCCTTGCCGATGTGATCGTTCTGGGGGGAGCTGTGGCGATTGAGGCCGCCGCCGAGGCTGCCGGTTTCGCCACCGAGGTGCCCTTTGCCCCCGGTCGTGGCGATGCCAGCGCCGAGCAGACCGATGTTGCCTCTTTTGCGGTGCTGGAGCCGGTTCACGATGCTTTCCGCAACTGGTTGCAGGGCGATTTCGCCGCCTCGGCGGTGGAGATGATGCTGGATCGGGCCCATCTGATGGGGCTGACCGCCAAGGAAATGACGGTTCTGATCGGCGGCCTGCGGGTGCTGGGGGTCAACCATGGCGGCCGCAAGCATGGGGTCTTTACCGACCGCGAAGGCGTGCTGAGCACCGATTTCTTCGTCAATCTGCTGGACATGGGCAATGTCTGGCGCGCGGCGGGCGATGAGGTCTATGAGGTCGCGGATCGCCAGAGCGGCGATGTGAAATGGACCGCCACCAATGTGGATCTGGTGTTCGGCTCCAATTCCATCCTGCGCGCCTATGCCGAGGTCTATGCCCAGGATGACAACCGCGACAAATTCGTCAGAGATTTCGTCGCAGCCTGGACCAAGGTGATGAACGCCGACCGGTTCGATCTGCACTGACCCCATCCGATTTCACGGATGATGAGCTAAACGACCCCGTCCGGCAGCTGATGCCGGGGGGGGGTTTCATGGCTCAGGTCGGGGTGGAGCCGGCAGCGCCGCCTTCGGTTGCCAGCAGCGGTGCAAGCACCGGGGCAGGGGCCTCGATCAGATCGCTGAGACGGTATTTCATTAGCACCTCGGCAAAGGCCTGTGCTGCCTCGCAGAGCACCCCTTTGAGGCGGCAGTTGCCGACCAGCAGGCAGCTGCTGCAATCGACGATCTCCATCGGTTCGCCCATCGCCTGCACCACATCGCCGAGGCGAATCGCTGCCGGATCCATGTTCATCTGCACCCCGCCCGACCGGCCCCGGATGCTGCGGATATAGCCGTGGCGGACCAGCTCGCTGATGATCTTCATCACGGAACTGACCGGCAGCTGGTGCATGCGGCTCAATGTCTCAATCTCGAACATCTGCTCGGGCCGGCTGCCCAGCAAAATAAGGAGCCTCAGCGCGTAGTCGGTTTTCAGCTTCAGCTTCATTGCGGGCTCCGGGTGGCGGCATCTGCGGTGTTTAATATTCATTTCGGTTGAATGTTTGTATAGCGGAAATATACATTCAGCTGAAATGAATGTTTTACCACGGCCACCCGGATATCCCGGTTCCGGCCAAAGCAGAGAAGGACCAGACCCATGGCACAGCCCCTGTCAGAGCAGACCAAGGCGATTGTGACCGCAACCGTTCCCGCGCTGGAGGCCCATGGTGGCGCCATCGTTGCGCAGATGTATGAGCGCCTGTTGGCGGATGCGGAAATCCGCGCCCTGTTCAACCAGTCACATCAGCAGAACGGGTCCAGCCAGCACGCGGCGCTGGCCAATGCGATCCTGGGCTACGCCCGCAATATCGACAATCTGGGCGCGCTGAGCGGCGTGGTGGAGCGGATCGTCAACAAACATGTCAGCCTGCAGATCAAGCCCGCGCATTACGCCCATGTGGCGACCGCGCTGCTGGGGGCGATCGAGGCGGTGCTGGGCGATGCGGCAACGCCGGAGGTGCTGGACGCCTGGGGGGCCGCCTATTGGTTCCTTGCCGATCTGCTGATCGCGGCGGAAAGCAGGATGTATGAGGAGATTGCCGCAGCGGAGGGCGGCTGGGAGGGCTGGCGCGATTTTGCCATCACCGGGATCCTGCGCGAGAGCGCTTCGGTCAAATCCTTTGTCCTGCGGCCGGTGGATGGCGGTGCGGTGCTGCGGCACAAGCCGGGGCAATATCTGTCCTTTGATTTCGATAGCCCCGAGACCGGCAAGGCGCGGCGGAACTATTCGATCTCCTGCGCGCCGAACGGGGAATACTACCGGATCTCGGTCAAGCAGGAGCCGGGTGGCGTGATCAGCGGCTGGCTGCATGAGGTCGCGGCGGAGGGCACCATCCTGCGCGTGGCGGCCCCGGCGGGGGATTTCTATCTGAAGGATCAGGCGGAGGCGGAGGTGGTGCTGCTGTCGGCCGGTGTCGGGCTGACGCCTATGGTCGCCATGCTGGAGAGCCTGGCCGCGAATGATCGCAGCGCCACCTATCTGCACGCGGCGGTCGATGGCGATAATCTGGCGATGGAGGGGCTGAGCAAATCGTTGGCGAAACGCAGTGTGATCTTCCTCGAAACGCCGAGCGAGGCTGACCGCGCCGCCGCGCGTTATGATGTGGAAGGGCGGATCACCCCGGACTGGCTGGCGGCGAATACCAATACCGCCGTTTCGGACTATTACATCTGTGGGCCAAAGGGATTCATGGCGATGGCCATCGCGGGTCTGCGGGCGGCGAATGTCGATATGGAGCGGATCCATTATGAGTTCTTTGGTCCGGCGGAAGATCTGGGTGTCGCCTGACACCTGACGCCCGACATCTGAGGGCTTGACCGGACCCATGCTGTGATATGGCCGCGACGTTGAGCTGTCGCGGCCATATTGCGTGATGCCTGTCGCGTGATGCCCCTGTTAATGGGCGAGGAAGATCGGCAGCTCTGTCTGCTGGAGCATCGTGCGCGTGGTGCCGCCGAACATCGCCTGACGCATACGAGAGTGGCCATAAGCCCCCATCACCACCAGATCGGCGCCGATTTCGCGCGCCCGCGACTGGATGCTGGTGCCGATTTCCTGCCCGTTGCTGGCAAATTGCGACAGGGTGACGGCGCAGCCATGGTGGCTGAGCCAGGCGGCGATATCGGTGCCGGGATCCTCGCCATCGCGGCCATGGGACAGATCGGAGTCGATGCAGCCGATGATCACCTCGCTGGCCTTGCGCAGATAGGGCAGGGCGGCATGGGCGGCGCGCGCCGCTGACAGGCTGCTGTCCCAGGCGAGGAAAATGCGGTCGCGGTGGGCAAAGGGGCTGCCGTTCAGCATCAGCGGCACCGGGGACTGGAACAGGATGCCATAGGTGGCTTCGCGGAACACGGGATCCGGGTCGGTCAGATCGTCGGCGATCTGGGCAATGTCGCAGGTCAGCGCCCGCCGTGCGGCGACCAGACCGATATCATTGCCCGACCAGACCGCGAACTGCACGTCGCCGGGGCAGTTGCTGCGGGCCAGCAGCGTCTCGATGTCGTCGACACGTTTCTTGGCGGCGGCCTTGTTCTGCCGCAGGCGTTCCAACGGACCGTCCGAGGCAACCAGGGCGGCGTAACCGGAGTGGCCAAAGGCGAAACTGGGCGGACCGGGCAGCGCCTCCAGCAACAGGCAGGCGAGATGCGCCTCCTGTTCGGCGGCGGCCTCGGCGGCGGCGGTGATGGTCTCGTCGCGGGTGTCTTTGCTGAGGATGAAGAGGGATGTTCTGCGTTGCATGGCGTGCCTCCTGACGGGATGCGGCGGGCGGATCTGCCCGCGGCTGACGTCATTAGATCATCTGTGACAGCGGCCGCCATGATCCTGATCAAGCCTCGGCCGGTTGTCGCGACCGGGAGCAATGAGGCACAGCACGGGCGCGCGACCTGCCGGGGCTGACAGGCGATTTTGCAGCTGCGGCATCACGTCCGATTGCCGCAGTATACGATGGGATGCCGTCATGGGTTTGGACGGCGCGGCCATGTATTTCCAAAGAAATCACGGCAGGACAAAGGCGGAAAATCGCTCACCTTAACGTTGTGTAAGTTTCATAAAACTGCCGCTTGACGGATACAAAACATGCTGTAAGTTGCGTGCAAACACGTAAAAGGCGAAGAAAATTCTGCGCCGAAACCTGTTGAAACTTTGTCGAAGGTCCCGCCGTGTCATGAATATCATTCTCTTTGCGCCGCCAAAAATCCTTTTACAGCATAGTGTTACCGATTGGGTTGAGGCGATTGGGCCAGCCAGCATCATCCTGACCTGCGCCAGTGCCAAAGCGGCGTTGATGGACAGCTTTCCCGAGGGGCTGGATATCCGCTTCTTTCAGAATTTCAATGATAACGCGGAGGTGGAGCTGGCGGCGATCGAGATCGCGCGCGGCCTTGCGGATCCGGTCTGTGTCGCGCTGGCGGAGATTGACGTGCTGCGCGCCGCGCGGGTGAATGACTACCTCGGCGTGTCGACGGATGCTGCGGTGCAGCTCGACGCCTATCGCGACAAATACGCGATGAAGACCCGCGCGCGGGAGGCAGGGCTGCCGGTCAGCGACATGGCGGTGGTGCGCAATGCGATGGATATCCGCGGATTTATCGACAGCTGGGGGTATCCGGTTGTTCTGAAGCCCCGCGACGGGCGCGGATCAAACGGGGTCTGCGTGATCCGCGGGGCCGACGATCTGGCGGGATGGCTGGCGCGGCAGGACAGTACAACGTTTTACAACACGATGATCGAGCGGTTTGTCGCCGGGGATCATTATATCGTCAACGGGCTCTATGTGGATGGGCGCCCGATTGTGATTTCGCCGGTGCGGGTGCTGACCTCGGCGCTGGATTTCCTCGGCGGGCGTTCACATGATCTGCATATGCTGGAGCCGACGACGCCGCTGCGCGATCGGCTGGTGGCCTATTCCCGCCATCTGGTCGAAGAGGTGATGCCCTCGCCGCCGACGCTGTTGTTCCATCTTGAGGTCTTTGTCAGCCCGGATGGCACCATTGTCCTGGGCGAGATCGCCTCGCGGCTGGGCGGGGTGTTCTTCAACCAGGAAATGACCGAGGCTTGGGGATTGGATCCGCGCATGACCTATCTGCGGGCGATGCGGGATCCGGGGTTTGAGAACACGGCACGGCCTGAGCCGATGCAGGAGCCCGTGCGGCTGGTTGGCCAGCTCTGCGTGCCGCCGCGCGACGGTGTGCTGCGCACGGTGCCGGAGCGCTGCCCGTTCGAGTTCGTGCGTGCCTATCGGATGAGCGGCGTGGCGGGGCGGCAGTATGGTCAGATGGCCTATACCAATGCCGAGATCCTGAACGCCATCGTCGAGGGCGACAGCGAGGCGGAGCTGCGCGCGCGGCTGCGGCAGCTGGAGGATTGGTTCCACAGTGCCTGCCAATGGGAGACCAGCGCCGCGGCCTGATCCAGACCTGCCCCTGTTCGCCTGATGCCCAACAAAGGATCTACCACATGAAAATTGCTGTTCTCGGCGCGGGCTATGCCGGTGTCTCGGTCCTGGAGAATCTGGTCGCCACCCTGCCTGATCTGTCGGCGCTGTCGGTGGATGTCTTTGACAAGAGCCGCAGTTTTGGTCCCGGCGTGGCCTATCAGGAGGATGCCGAGACCAATCTGCTCAACCGGCCGCTGAAGCTGATGTATCTGGCGCGCCGCAATGATTTCCGCGACTGGCTGCGCCAGACCGGGGCGACGGAGGCGGCAGCGGATGAGGATGGTTTCCTACAGCGCGCCCTGTTCGGGCGGTTCCTGCAAAGCCAGTTCGATGCGCTGAGCGGTCGGGTGCGCACCGCGGGGGGGCGGATCCGCATGATTGGCGCCGAGGTGGAGACGATTGCCCCCAGCCCGCGCGCCGATGCGCTCTACCGTCTGGGCTGGATGGGCAGCGTGTCCGATTATGATGCAGTTTACCTGTGTCTGGGCACCAATCTGGAGGCCGACCCCTATGGGCTGGGCGGCACGCCGGGCTATTTCCGCGCGCCCTATCCGGCGGCCCGCCTGAAGGCGCTGACCCGTTTGCGGGTGGGCATTCTGGGCTGTCGGCTGACCGCCTATGATGTGGCGCTTGGGGTGAATGGCCGACGGATGCTGATGACCTCGCGCCGGGCGGGGCTGCCCAAGGCGGTGACGGCCTATCGCCCGGTGACGCTGCACCATCTGACGCCGGCCGGTCTGGCGGCGCTGCGCAACGGCCCGGATGGCGGGCGGATTTCGCTGTCGGCGGTGATGGAGCTGTTTGAGGCAGAGATGCAGCATCAGGGGGTGGATGTCAGCTTTGCCGATCTGCTGCGCGGCGTTGACAGTGCCGACAATGATCTGGTGTCCAGCATTCTGGCCGAAACCAATATGCTGATACCGCAGCTCTGGGCCAGTCTTTCGGATCGCGCCAAGGCGGCGTTTCTGCGCCATTTCCACCGGCTCTGGTCGAATATGCGGGTGCCGATCTCGCGCACCAATGCCGACCGTATCGCGATGTTGCAGGCCAGTGGCGCGCTCAGCCATCGCAGCGGGCTGCGCAATGTCAGCTTTCGCAATGGCCGCTATCGGATGGAGTTTGCCGATGGCATCGCCGAGGTGGATGCGGTGATCAATGCAACCGGCCTGCAGCGCGGGCTGGACGAGAGCAACCCGCTGATCCGCAGCCTGCTGGCGCAGGGCTTTGCCGAGCGGGACGCAACCGGCGGGATCAAGGTGCAGCTGGAGGATTGCCGGGTTTTGACCCGCGACGGGCGGCCATCGCCGGGCCTGTTTGCGCTGGGGCAGCTGACCTGCGGCACCTTCTATATGGTCAACAACATTGACGTGATCCACCATCAGGCACGCATTGCCACCGCATCGGCGCTGGCGCCGGCGGATATTCTGCGGAGCGTCGGCTGATGCTGCGGAATTTTGCGATCACCCTGCTGCTGGCCTGTGCCGGATCGGCGCTGGGATATCTGAGCGGGCTGCCGCTGGGGCAGCTTCTGGGGGCGGCGGGTCTGGTGCTGCTGGCCTGTCGATTTGGTCTGGCGCTGGCGACACCGCCGGCGGCCATTGTGGTGATCCAGCTGATCCTGGGCGCCAGCGTCGGGGCGCTGCTGAATGCCGAGATGCTGGAGGGCATGGCCGATCTGACCGTGCTTGCGGGGCTTCTGATCTGCATGTCGGCGCAGCTGGCGGCCGGGTTCACCTGGCTGTACCGGGTGGAAAAATGGACCCGCGCCGAGAGCCTCCTTGGGGCGGTGCCCGGCGCCATGGCGGCGGTGATGACCCTGACCGGCGAGGAGGGCAAGACCTCGGCCAAGATGGTCTTTGCCCATATGGTGCGGATGATCGCGCTGCTGGTTGCGGTGTTTCTGATCGCCGGTCCGCAGGAGGGATCGCAGGAGATCGCCGCATTGCCCGACGAGGCCGCCACAGGGGCGGGCACGCTGGCGGGCTACGCGATCTTTCTGCTGCTGGCGGCGGCGGCCTATGCGGCGGGGCGGGTGCTGGAGCGCTTTGCCATGCCGGCGCCCTATATGGTCACCGGTCTGATACTGGCGGCGGGCACCAACCTCTGGCGCGGCAGCGATCCGATCGTGGTGCCGGAACCGCTGGTGTTGTTTGCCATGGCGCTGCTGGGCGGGCTGATCGGCATCCGGCTGAAGGATATCACCCGCAGCGATATCGCAAGCTACCTGCGCGCAGGGCTGATCGTCACCTCGATCACCTTTGGGATCACGGTTGCCATGGCCTCGCTGTTCAGCCTGCTGACCGGTCAGCCGTTCCTGGTGCTGTTCATGTCCTGGGTGCCGGGTGGGGTCGAGGTGATGGTGGCCACCGCGCTGGCGCTGGGTCTGGAGCCTGCCTTTGTGATGCTGAACCATGTGCTGCGCATGTCGGTGCTGCATATCGCGCCGATGTTCATGAACCGCGAGATGTTCCGATCCGCGCCTGATCCAATCCAAACGATGACAGATGACAGATGACGGGGAACGCCATGTCTGAACCGCAACGCAATATCCTGATGATTGGCGGTCGCGATCACACCTTTGTCCGTATCGGCGAGATGGGGCTGCGCTACAGCGCGCTTCAGATCCGGTCCCATCTGACCGAGCTGCTGCTTGACCAGGCCGAAACCGTGGTGGTGACCGATTACGAGGATGTGAAAACCAGCGTCGCGCTGGCCCGCGCTCTGCATCGCAAGACGCCGTTTGATGCGGTGTTCTCCTTTGCCGAATATGGGTTTCTGACCGCCGCGCATATCGCCGAGGCGCTGGATCTGCCGAGCAATTGCCAGGTGCCGACGGTCCGGCTGACGCGCAACAAACGACGGATGCGCGAGACGCTGCGGGCGGCGGGTATCGAGGATGTGCCCTTTGCCCGCGTGCGCACGGTGGCGGAGATCGCCGGGTTTGTGGCGCGCCATGGCGACAGCATCGTCAAACCGGCCGAGGGCGGCGGCAGCGAGGGGGTTCATTTCGTTGATGACTCCACCGATATTCAGACCGCATTGTCCCATGCGTTGCAGGCGGGCCGCGAGGAGCTGATCGCCGAGGCGTTTATTCCCGGGCCGGAATACAGTGTCGAAACCATGTCGGTTGGCGGTCGTCACCGGGTGCTTCAGATCACCGAGAAGACCACCAGCGGCGCGCCCTATTTCATCGAGAGCGGCCATGTGCAGCCCGCCGCCCTGAGTGCAGCTGATGAGGCCAGAATTGCCGAGCGGGTTCAGGCGCTGCTGGAGGCGGTCGGTTACCGGACTGGCCCGGCCCATACCGAGGTAAAGCTGCACGACGGGGCGGTCTATATCATCGAGACCCAGACCCGCAACGGCGGTGACCAGATCTGGGAGCTGACCCTGGAAACCACCGGTGCCGATGTGTTCAAGGAGACCTTTGCCGCGGTGCTCGGGCTTGCCTATGATGCGCCGCCGCCCTCCACCGCGGCGATGGCCATCCGCTACATGCTGGCACAGGACCGCACATTGGATGCGATCACCGGGCTTGATTGCGCCGCCAGTTCCGAAGGTGTGGCGCGGGTGCATTCCTCTGCCAAACCGGGCACCCGCTATGATGCGGTGCTGTCTGCGGCCTCTCGGGTTGCCTATGTGCTGGCGCGCGGTGACAGCCGCGAGCAGGCGCTGGCCCATGCCGAGGCCGCCGTGGCCCGGATCGCGCTGAGGTAATGCGGCACCGGCCTGCGGCCCCCTGATCATCGCCTCAAATCAACGTCCCATGAAATCAAGTCCCATGACAAGGAGCCAGACCATGGCCATTGCCATTCACGACCCTACCCTGCGCGACGGCAATCATGCCATTGCCCATGCGCTGAGCCTTGACGATATTGCCGCCTATTGCCGGACCGTGGATGGCTGCGGCCTGGCGGTGGTCGAGGTCGGCCATGGCAACGGGCTGGGGGCCTCCTCGTTGCAGCTGGGCATGGCGCGCCATGCCGATATCGAGATGCTGGAAACCGCCCGCGCCAATCTCAGCCAGACCAAGCTGGGCATTCATGCGATCCCCGGTTTTGCCAAGATCTCGGACATCAAATCGGCCATCGGCGCCGGGGTGGATGTGTTTCGCATCGCCTCGCATTGCACCGAAGGCGATCTGACCCAGAGCTACATCGAATATGCCCGCAGCCAGGACAAATATGTTCAGGGTGTGCTGATGATGACCCATATGGCGCCTGCGGATGTGCTGCTGGCGCAGGCGCGGCGGCAGGTGTCCTATGGCGCCAATGCCATTGTCCTGATGGATTCCGCAGGCAATTACGACCCCCGCGACACAAGCGAGAAGATCGGCGTTCTGGCGGCTGAGCTGGAGGTGCCGGTGGGGTTCCACGCGCATAACAATCTGGGACTGGCGATTGCCAATTCCATTGCCGCCGCCGAAGCGGGCGCAACCATTCTGGATGGCACCATGCGCGGGTTTGGTGCCGGGGCCGGCAATACCCAGCTGGAGGTGCTTTGTGCGGTGCTGGAGCGCTACGGGTTTGAGACCGGAACCGATGTCTTTGCGCTCTGCGAGGCGGTGGAAGCGCTGCCCGAGCTGCCGCCGGTGCAGCGGCGCACCATCGTGGGCACCTCTAACCTGATCAGCGGCATCTACGGCGTCTGTGCCGGTTTTGAAAAACATGTGACCCGCGCGGCGCAGGATTTCGGCGTTGCACCACGGTTCATCTACGAAGAGCTGTCGCGCTGCAACGCCGTGGCCGGGCAGGAGGATCTGATCATCTCGGCGGCGGCGCGGCTGGCCCGGACGGCGGCACCCGCATTGGAAGGAGTGGACGCATGAAACTGAGAACCGCCATCATAGGCAGCGGCAATATTGGCTGTGACGTGCTGTGCAAGGTGCAGCGTTCCGCGCTGCTGGAGTGCACCCTGTTTGCCGGGCGCAATGCGGCATCGCCGGGGCTGGCGCTGGCCCGAAGCCGTGGCATCCCGGTGACTGATCGCGGGGCGGAGGGGCTGTTTGCCGCGCTCGACAGTTTTGATCTGGTGTTCGACGCCACCTCCTCGGCGGCGCATCAGGCCCATGCCCCGGCTTTGCAGGCGGCGGGCAAGGTGCTGATCAACCTGACCCCGGCTCCCAATGGTGCGCTCTGCGTGCCGTCGCTGAACGGCGATGCGCTGCTGGCGGCGGGCAATATCAACATGATCACCTGCGGCGGGCAGGCCTCGATCCCGATTGCCCAGGCGATGACGGCGGCGAACCCGGCGATCCACTATCTGGAGGTGGTGTCCTCGATCAGTGCCGAAAGCGCAGGGCCGGCCACGCGGCTGAACCTCAATCACTATATCGAAACCACCGAAGACGCGCTGCGGCAGTTCACCGGCTGCAACCGGGTGAAGGCGATCCTGAACATCAACCCGGCAAAGCCGAACGTCTATATGCAGACCGCAATCTCCGCGCTGGCAGAGCAGCATGATCTGGAGGCCACCCGGAGCGCTATCGCCGGGGCGGTGGCGCGGTTGCGCGCGGCGGTGCCGGGCTATGACGTGATCGTTGAGCCGCATGTTACCGGGGATAGGCTGTTCACCATGGTGCGGGTCACCGGGGCCGGAGATTATCTGGATCCGTCGGCGGGCAATCTGGATATCATCACCGCCGCCGCCACGCGGATGGCCGAGGCCATTGCCCGTGACCGCACCGCGCGGGACAGCCACCCGCCGGTGGCGCAGCCGATGGAGAGCGTGGCGTGATGCGCATGTCGGAGTTCCGGCGCTGTGGCGCCGCCATCGCAGGCCGGGGAGGTTGCCATGCCTGATCTGCCCGCGCTTCACCGCGACACGCCCTTCTGTCCGATTCTGGCGCTGGCCGGACGGATCCAGAGCCGCCCTGACCCGGTGGTCGATTTCTCTATCGGGGTGCCCAATTTCACACCGCCGCAGCGGGTTTACGAGGCGGCGATTGCCGCGATCCGTGCCGATCGCTGCCGCTATGGTCCGAGCCGGGGCGAGGCCGGGCTGATCGAGGCCTATCTGCACTATCTGGCTCAGCTGGGGCTGGATCAGTTCGGCGCGGAGAATATTGCCGTGGGACAGGGCGGCAAGCATCTGCTTTATGCGCTGTTTCAGGTGCTGTTCCAGCCCGGCGATACCGTGGTCATCCCGGCGCCCTGCTGGCCGACCTATTTCGACATTGCCCGGCTCAGCGGGGTTGAGGTGCGCACGCCCTATTGCGGGCTGCATCAGGGGTACAAGCTGGACCCCGCGACGCTGGAGGCGGCCTTGGGTGGGCGGCCTCGGGCGCTGGTGCTGAACAACCCGTCCAACCCCACCGGCGCGGTCTACAGCAGATCGGAGCTGGCGGCGCTGGCCGAGGTGCTGCGGCGCCATGATGTGTGGATCATCAGCGACGATGTCTACCAGCGCTTTGTCTATGCCGACGAGCCGTGCCCGCATCTGCTGGAGATCGCGCCCGATCTGGCGTCGCGGATCATCAAGGTGGACAGTATTTCAAAGCTATACGGGATGCCGGGATGGCGCGCGGGTCTGCTGGCTGCGCCAACAGAGGTGGCGGCGGCGGTTGCCACGCTCAACAGCAACTCGATCTCTAATATGCCGCCGGTGGTGGCCGCTGCCGCGGCGGAGGCGCTGGCGGGCGATCAGGGGTTCTCGCAGCGGATGACCGAGGGCTACCGGATGCGGCGGGATCTTCTGCTCACGGCGTTTGACAGCGCACCGCAGATCCGCTGCGCCCGCCCCGGCGGGGCATTCTACCTGTTCCCCGATATCTCGCGGGTCTTTGGCACCCTGCACCGGGGGCGGATGATCAGCACCGATGAGGATCTCTGCAATCTGCTGCTGGAAGAATATGGCGTGGCTGCTGTTCCCGGTCGTCATTTTGGCGCGCCGGACAATATCCGGCTGTCCTATGCCATCGACGCGGATCAGGTTCGGCTGGGCGCCAGTCAGATCCTGCGGTGCCTGGCAGAGCTGGAGGACACAGCGGCAGCGCGGCACACCGCCCGGCCGCCGGTGATGGAAGTCGTTTCCTGATCTGGCCGGGGTGGGCTGGCCGTCGCAGGTCAGCCTACCCCCGCGGGCATCAGTCCAGCCGCAGCCGGAGCGCGGCATAGACCAGCAGGAGGCCGCAGCAGCTGGCCGAGATCAGGAAAGGCGCGCGCAGGGCGAGGTCGCGGCCAAGCTCCGGTTCCAGCAGCGCCACGACGGCACCGCCCGTCAGCGCGCCAAGCGGCATCGAGCCCCAGCCAAAGCAGCGGTAGATGCTGTTCACCCGGCCCAGCAGTTCGGAGGGGATGCGGCGCTGGCGCCAGGAGACGGTGATCACGTTCCAGACCATCGCCGCCGCCATCACGCCAAACATCGCCAGCGCCATGATGATGCCGCTGCTGCTGACACCGATCAGCGCATAGCCAACCGCCCAGCCCGCAATCGACAGGTAAAGGCAGGGCTGCACCCCGATCAGGCGGCTGAGGCGCGGCGCAATCAGGCTGCCGGTCACAGCACCAAGGGCGGCAACCGACAGGACAAACCCGTATTCGGTAGGGCCGAGGCCAAGCACCTCCTGCGCGAAAAGCACCTCTACGGTGATGGTTGCGGTGGCGAGGAAATTGGCGATGCCAAGCACGACCGCCAGCCGCAGCAGCAGCCCATCGCCGCGCATGAAGGTGATGCCCTGCATCAGCGCCTTGCCAAAGCTCTGCTGAACCGGCGCGCGCGGCGACAGGCTGATCAGCCAGACAAAACCGGCCGCCAGCACCAGCACGACCACATCCAGTCCAAAGGGAATAGCGATGCCGACCGCGATCAGCAGGCCGGCGAGCGGCGGCCCGATGAACTGGCCGGTGAGCTGTTCGGCGGTCCACATCTGGCCATTTGCCGCCTCAAGATCGGAGCTGGCAACGATATCGGGCAGGATGGTCTGGGCGGCATTGTCGCGGATCACCTCCGCCGCGCCAAGGAGGAAGGCCAGGCCGGCCAGCGCCCAGATGGCCCCGGCGGCCGGCGCGCTGAGCGCGAGCATGAGGATGGCGAGCACGATCACGGCGCGCAGCAGGTCGGCGCGGGCTATCAGCTTGCGCCGGTCGGCCATATCCGCGATCACCCCGGCGGGCAGCGCAAAGAACAGCCAGGGCAGGCGACCGGCTGCGGCCACGGCGGCAATCGCCACCGGATCGCGGGTCATCAGCGTTGCCAGCCAGGGCAGCGCCAGCAGGATGAACCCATCGCCGAGGTTGGTCAGCGCCCCGGCTGTGAACAGCAGCCGGTAATTGCGGTTACGAAGCAGGAGCGGGGAGGCCATGGTGGGGATGCCCTGAGGTTGTTCCGGTCCGGCGATACTAGCGCGCAGGGGCTGCGCTGTCACGGCTGCCGGTGCCGCTCAATCGAGCCGATACCCGGCGCCGCGCAGGGTCACGATGGCGTCACCTTCGGGGCCGAATTTCTTGCGCAGGCGGCCGATATAGACATCAACGATATTGGTCATCGGGTCCGACTGCGTGCCCCAGACCGCATTCAGAATGCGTTCCCGGCTGAGGGCGCGGCCAATGTTCTTGATCAGCAGCACGGCCAGCTCGCGCTCCTTGCTGGAGAGCGCGACCGGGCGGCCGTCCACGTAGAATTCCAGCGCGCGGGGATCAAAGGAGAGGCCGCGATGGGTGATCACCTCATCGTCGGGTGTGCTCCCATAGCCGACCCGGCGGCGATGCAGCGCCTCCAGCCTTGCGACCAGCTCCTCAAAATCGAAGGGTTTGGGCAGGTAGTCGTCGGCACCGATGCGCAGGCCCGCGACCCGTTCGTCGGTTGAATCCAGCGCGGTGAGCATCAGAACAGGGGTGGTATTGGCGCGGGCGCGCATCCGCTGGCAGACCTCGATGCCGGAGATCCCCGGCAGCATCAGATCGAGGATCACCACATCAAAGTCGCGTGTTTGCAGGAACCCCAGCGCCAGTTCGCCATCCACCACGTGCTCGACGCTGAAGCCCTCAGCCTTCAACCCCCGGCGTATGAAATCGGCTACGCGCTCTTCATCCTCTACAAGCAGAATATTCATCAGCTGTTCTCTGGCGTCCTGTGACTATGGGTCGGCATCCGTGGAGATCGTCAGCACAACCGTTGTGCCCCCCGTTGGGCGATCAAAGATCCGCGCCGAGCCGCCGTGGGCTTCGGCGATGGAGCGCACGATCGGCAGACCAAGGCCCAGCCCTTCGATATAGCGGCCGCTTGCGTTGGAGCCGCGAAAGAAACGCTCGAAGGCCAGTTCCTTTTCCGCGTTATCCACGCCCGGCCCGTCATCGGACACCGCAATCTCAACGATATCGCCATGGGTCTGAAGGGTGACGGCGATCATGTCGCCGCCGTGGTATTTGGCATTTTCCAGCAGGGCGAGCACGGCCTGACGGATCCGCTGGCCATCGGCTATGACGATCACCTTGTCGCGCTGCGGCTCAAAGCCCACCTCGGCCCCGCAGAGTGCGATCACCTCGTGGATCAGCCTGATCAGATCGACGGGTTTCCTGACCAGTTCAAGCGAGCCGGATTCCTTGCGCGCGATGAACAGAAGGTCGCTGATCAGATTGGCGGTGTGATTGGCGGCCAGCCGGGTCTTGGTCAGGGCGTCCTTGTATTCCTCGACGGTTTTGTCGGCGCCGCGCAGCGCCACGTCACTTTCGCCCTGAATGACGGTCAGCGGGGTGCGCAGCTCATGGCTGACATCTGCCAGCAGCTGGCGGCGGTTCTGTTCGGATTTTCGCGCCTCGGTCAGCAGTTTTTCCAGCGTTTCGGTACGCTGGCGGACGGCCTGTTCCAGTTCCTCGTTCTGGGTGGTCAGGTTTTTGGTGCGGGCCGAGACCACTGCGGACATTTCATCCAGAACGCCGGCGATTTCCGACAGTTCGCTGCGCCCCGGCAGGGCGATCCGGCTGGAAAAATCCCCGGCCGCAAATTGCCGCACACCACCCAGAAGCTGCCTTAACGGGCGGGTGAATTCGCGGCGAAAGACAATCAGCGCGATGGCGGTGATGCAGAGAAAGGCCACCGCCAACCCAAAGGAGATCATGCGCACCAGCGCCATCTTTGCGCTGGCTTCGGCCTCGGCTCTTGAGACTTCCTCCTGCTCTTCGGTGAGCGCCGTTGAGATCAGCGTTCGGAAATCTTCCTTGATGTCTTCGTTGAGGGCCAGCGACACCTGGCGCCAGTCGCCACCGATGCCATCTGCGGCCTCGCGCGACTGCGCCCGCCGGTAAAGGTCGAGGATGTCGTCAATGATCTCCTCAATCTTGTCCAGCAGCATCAGCTCCGCCAGCTCCTCGTCGCCGACCAGCTCGATTTCCTGCTCAATGGCGGCGCGAATATTGGTGATATGGGTCTGAAGGCGGTTGGAAATATTGGTGATATCCGCCACCTGCCCGGTGTCGTCGGCCAGCAGCAGATCGCCAAAACGCTTGAACAGAAGATAGGTGTCTGCCGCCAGTTTCAGATGGTGTTCAAAGGAGGTGTGAGCCAGCGAAATGCGGTAATTGTGCAGATCGCTTTGTCTGGCGGCCCAGACCGCAACTGACACACTGGCAGCGGCTGCCAGCAGTACCACGGCCGCGAAAATATTGACAATATGCACTATTTTCATTGGTCGAGGTGGTCCCGTCGTTGTGGGTCGGGCTGCCAATTGCGAGGTCAGCCGGTGCGGGGTTTGGGTTGGCTACGCACCGGTTGACCATAACCCTGTCAGGGCCGCCAGTGGTAGAGTTAGTTTGCAGCAATGACAGCGTCCTGACGAAATCATGAACAACAGATGAACGAATGCGCCGCCAAGGGCTGCTGACCGGCCATGGTGCGTTCATCTCCCGTTCATATGCGGTCTTGGCTCCGTTCACAGTCCAGACAGTCACCTGTTGCCTGCCATGGTTAAAAAGGCATCGGGTGCCTTTTTTCCTTCCCGTTGTGACCGGGACGCGATTGCGGCGGATGAACCCGGCACCGGCCCGGCAGAGGAAAGGACACGGGATGACCATTCAGAGAGTACTGGCGGCCGTCGCCGGGGCAGCGCTGACTGTCGCGACACTGGCCCATGCGGCGGATCAGGTCGGTGCCAGCGTGATCGACGCGCAGCGGCGGGCGCTGGCAGAGGCGGTTGCGGATCAGGGATTTGGCCCGCAGTCGCCGCGTGATCTCAGCTCGGCGGTGGGATCGAACAAGCGCGATTTTGCATTTGCGCCACCCGCCAGCCGGATGAACCTCTGCAACATCCATTTCCACGAAAGCGCAGAGCACAAGGGTGGTGAATTCACCAAATATGCCGGACATGGCGATGGTCAGGGCTATGGCACCGGGTATCTTTATTCAGGCGAGCTGACAGCGGCCGAGGTGGCCCCCTATGCCCGTCCGGTTGGTAGCACCGACCATGGCGCACTGGCGCCCGGTGACACGATCGAGGTGCATTATGTCTACAGCACGGCGCAGGTGGGACCGGGGCCGACGCTGGGATCCTGTCTGGATGTCGCCACGCTGAACCCGCAGCTGCGGGTCGAAACTCAGGTGATGGTGCTGGTCAATGATCCTGCCGCGCTGGATTTCGTGAGGCTGACCAAACATGAGTTTGTCGATGGCTATCATCAGGCGATCCATATTCCGCAGGATATGGGTACGCCGGTGCAATATACCGGATCGACGACCGGTCCGGCCTATAATGAGACCGGCTCTCCCGTGCAGGTCACCTGGAGCATTCGCCCCAAGGTGGCCAAGGTGAGCATTGCCTCGGTGGAGGCATGGTTGGGCGACAATGCCTTTGACGAAGATCATGCCCATGGCGTGCGCACCCTCGTGGTCAATCCCGATCTGCTGTCGCCGATGTCCCGCTAGGAGCTGGACCTGCGGCACCACAGCAGTTGCCCGAAGGGTGCGGAGTGCGGCAGGCTGGGGCAGCAGCCTGTGGCGGCTGCGGAGGGCAGAGCGGATGGAACACCCGGTTCAGGACAATGGTGGCGAGCGGCTCGGCGGGCTGACGCGGCAGCAGGCGGAGGCGGCGCGCCGGACGCATGGCTGGAATGAGTTGCCGCAGAGCAGGCGGACCGGGCCGCTGCGGGTGTTCCTGCGCCAGTTCAGCAATTTTCTGGTGCTGATCCTGATTGCAGCCGGGACTATCGCCTTCACGCTGGGCGAATATGCCGACACGCTGGCGATCGGGCTGGTGATCGGTCTGAACGGGGTTCTGGGTTTTGTGCAGGAATGGCGGGCGGAAACCGCGCTGGAAAGCCTGCGCAGTATGCTGTCGCCGCAGGCGCTGGCGGTGCGGGACGGGCGCGAGCAGGTGATCGCCGCGCGCGAGCTGGTGCCGGGCGATCTGATCATCCTGGAGGCGGGGGCCCGGGTGCCCGCTGATGCGCGCCTGCACGAAGCTGCGGGGCTGCGGCTGGATGAAAGTGCGCTGACCGGGGAATCGGTGCCGGTGGACAAGGCGCCCGGCACGGACACTGCGGAGGTGTTTGCCGGAACAGTGGTGGCGGCGGGCCGCGCGCTGGCGCTGGTCACGGCCACGGGAACGCGCACCGCCTTTGGCGAAATTGCGGCGCTGACCGGGGCAGTGGGGCTGAAGAAAACCAATTTGCAGGTGCAGCTGGGCCGGCTGGCGCGGCAGCTGGGGTTTGCGGCGCTGGCGGTGGCGGCGGCGATTCTGGCGCTGGGGCTTTATATGGGGCGGGACGCGGCGGAGATGTTCATGACCGGCCTGTCGCTGTCGGTGGCGATGGTGCCCGAAGGGCTGCCTGCGGTGGTCACCATCACCCTGGCGCTGGGGGCGGCGGCGATGGTGCGCAGACAGGCGCTGGCGCGGCGGTTGCAGGCGGTGGAAACACTGGGCGCGGCCTCGGTGATCTGCACCGACAAGACCGGCACCTTGACCGAAAACAAGATGACGGCGACCCGGGTCTGGACGCTGGACCGCATCTATCAGGTGACTGGCACCGGCTATGACCCTGCGGGTCATATTGCCCACGGCGGCGCGGTTACCGGCGCGCGGGAGGATGCGGTGCTGGCAGAGCTGCTGGCGGCGGGGCTGACCTGCACCCATGCCAGCCTGCACCGCGAGGGCGATCACTGGCAGATGACCGGCGCCCCGACCGAGGGCGCGCTGGTGACCCTCGGCTACAAGGGCTGGGCAGAGCTGCCGCCGCCGGATGCGGTGCTGGCGGAACTACCCTTCAGCAGCGAACGCAAGCGGATGAGCGTGCTGGTAAAGGACGGCGGCGGTGAAAAGGTCCTGACCAAAGGGGCGCCGGAGCAGGTCCTGGGCCTTTGCACAAGGGTGCTGGCGCAGGACGGCCCGCGCGTTCTGGGGGCAGGGGAGAGGGCAGCCATCACCGAAGCCTATGAGGCGATGGCCGCAGAAGGGCTGCGTGTGATCGGTCTTGCAACTGGTGCGGCGCAGGGCGGCGGGATTGCCGAACAGGACATGACCTTTCTCGGGCTGGCGGGGCTGATTGACCCGCCTCGGCCGGAGGTGCGGGCGGCCATCGCCGCCGCCCGGTCGGCGGGCATCCGGGTGATCATGATCACCGGCGACAGCCCGCTGACCGCCGGGGCCATCGCACGCCAGCTGGGGCTGCCTGCCGCAAAGATACTGACCGGCGATGCGCTGGAGGCGCTGGAAGACGCGGAGCTGGACCAGCTGTTGCAGCAGGATGTTCTGTTTGCCCGCACAAGGCCAGCGCATAAGATGCGGATCGTCTCGGCCTTGCAGGGACAGCATCAGATCGTGGCGATGACCGGCGACGGGGTGAACGATGCGCCGGCCCTGAAACAGGCCGACATCGGCGTCTCGATGGGGGTGCGGGGCACGGATGTGGCTAAGGATGCCTCTGACCTGGTGCTGCTCGATGACAATTTCGCCACCATCGTGCGGGCCATCGGCGAGGGGCGGCGGCAGTTCACCAATGTGCGCAAATTCGTGCGCTACCTCTTGTCCTCCAACGCGGGCGAGGTGATTGCGCTGCTGATCAATATCCTGATCGGCGGCCCGCTGATCTTTCTGGCGACCCAAATTCTGTGGATGAACCTGGTGACTGACGGGGTGACGGCGGTGGCGCTGGGGCTGGAGAAGGGTGAGCCGGACCAGATGCAGCATCCGCCGCGGGGGAAGGACTCGCCGATTGTGGGCAAGGCCGGCCTGCTGACCATTCTGGCGCTGGGGCTTTATACCGGGCTGGCCAGCCTGTGGCTGTTCCTGCATCTTTTGGACGGCAACGAGGATCTGGCCCGCACCGCAGCCTTTACCGCCATGGTGGTGTTTGAAAAGGCCAGCGTCTTTGCCTTCCGCTCGCTGCATCTGCCGTGCTGGCGGATCGGGGTGTTCAGCAATCCGCTGCTGCTGGCGGCGCTGGTGGTGACCATCGGAGCGCAGGTGGCGGCGGTCTACTGGCCGCCGCTACAGGTGATGCTGCACACGGTGCCGCTGCAAGGGGAGCACTGGGGGCTGATCGCGCTGCTGGTGCTGCCCATCCTGCTGGTGCCGGAGGGGCTGAAAACCCTGCGTTATCTCAGTGGTCAACGCCAGCGGAGGGCAGCGGCGGCGGCTTGACCTCCGTCAAGGCGGCGGGGGCCACTCCGGGGCATCCTGCGGGCATGGAGAAGGATCACGGTCACAGCAAGGACGACCGGCGGCGTCTCTACGAGGTGGAAAAGCGTCATATTCGCCAGTACCCGGAGGGTGAGCGCGAGGAGCTGCGCCAGATCTTTCAGGAGCTGGGGCTGAGCGGCGACGTGCTGGAGGGCGCGGTGGCATCGGTGACCGCCAAGCCGGAGAAATGGATCGCGCTGATGCTGACCAGCGAATATGGGCTGGCGCCGGCAGAACCCAACCCGGTGGCGGCGGCGCTGACGACTTTTGCGGCGTTCATGGCGGCGGGCATCGTGCCGCTTCTGCCGTTCATTCTGGGGCTGCCCGATCCGTTCCTGACCGCCGCGCTGGCCACCGGGGCGGTGTTTTTCGGCATTGGCGCCAGCAAGAGCGTCTGGTCGCTGGCGCCCTGGTGGAAATCCGGGCTGGAGACATTGGCAATCGGTTCCTGCGCCGCTGCTGTCGCCTATCTGGCAGGCAGCCTGTTCCGGGTCTGACCCGCAGCAACGGGGCGGCGGCGCCCGCGCGCGCTATGGCTTTCAGGGTGCTGCGGCTTCAGCGGCTTTGCACGGGTGGCTTCTGCGTGGTGCCCCCGAGGAAGGCGAACCAATAGGCCAGAGCGACGCCGCCCGCGCCGCCCACGATATTGCCCAGCGTGACCCAAAGCAGGTTGGCGGCCGCTGCGACAAGCGGGACATTGGCCCCTGCGGCCCAGCCTTGCGGGAAGAAATACATATTGGCGATGGAGTGTTCGAGCCCCAGCAGCACAAAGGCGGTGATCGGCCAGAGGATGGCCAGAACCTTGCCCGCAGCGGTGCGGGCGGCAAAGGACAGCCAGACGGCTAGGCAGACCAGCGCATTGCACAGCGCGCCGCGCATAAGGGCCTCAAGCGGGGTCAGCCCGGCCTTCGCCTCGGCGATGCCGACGGCGGTTGTGCCCATCGCACCATCCAGCAGCCCGGTCACGGCAAAGGCGGCCGCCAGCCCGGCCGCGCCCGCGAGATTGCCGAGATAGACCACGCCCCAGCTGCGCAACAGCAGGCGCAGCGGGATCCTGCGGTCCACCGCGGCGATCACCATCAGCACGTTGCCGGTGAACAGCTCCGCCCCGGCAATCACCACAAGGATCAGCCCAAGCGAGAACACCGCGCCACCCAGCACGCGGAGCGGTCCGGTCACAGGGGTCGCACCTGCGAGGGTCATCGTATAGGCCGCCGCCCCAAATCCGATAAAGGCGCCCGCCAGCATCGCCAGCACGAACATCTGGGGCAGCGGCAGCCGCGCCTTGGCGGTGCCGGCTGTTTCCACCAATGCGGCGATTTCGGCGGGTTTATAGGCGTCAAAAGTGGGCGTTTTGGTCATCTGTCGGCTCCGGCAGTTATGGGGGCATGGGCGGGGCAGCGGCCGCACCAGTAGATCATTCCCGCTGGCCGCTGCCATGATCCCGATCAAGGTGGCACAACGGGCAGGCAACCGGGCGCGCTATCGGTCCTGCGCCACCGAGCGGCGGAACAGCAGCAGGCTGGTGGCAAGCAGCGCGGCGCCCAGCAGCGCCATCCACAGGAACTCCGGCCAGACGGTTTCAACCCCTGCGCCCTTGAACACGATGGCCTGGCTCGCGGCCATGTAATGGCGCGAGGGCAGCAGGGTGGTGATGGCCTGCAACCAGTCCGGCTGGCTTTCCACCGGGGTTTCGCCGCCCGACAGCATCAGCATCGGCAGGATCGTGAGCATCACCAAGAGCGCAAACTGCGCCATCGAACGCGCGACCGTGGCCAGAAACACCCCCAGCGCGGTGGCGGTGAACAAAAACAGCGCCGTGCCGCAGAGGAAGAGAATCTTTGACCCGGCAATGGTGATGCCCAGCACCCCCTGCATCACAAAACCCAGCGACAGCGCCCCCGCAACCAGCACCACGGCAGCGTTGGCCCAGATCTTGGCCACCGCGATGTCAAAGGGCGACAGCGGCATCGCCAGCAGGTGTTCAATGGTGCCGTGCTCGCGTTCGCGGATCATCGCCGCGCCGGTCAGGATCGTGGTCAGCCACATGATCTGGCCGATCAGCGCGTTGATGCCGGCAAAGCGCATGGTGTCGCGGTTGGGGTTGAAGGCGCTGCGGATGATGATGCCAAGGGGCTGCGGCTGGGCCAGATCGGCGCCGATGGCAAAGCGGCGGATCTCGGCGCTGAGAATACTGGTGATGTAATGGACGCCAATGCCCGCCTGTTCCATCGCGGTGGCGTCGATCAGCACCTGGATTTCCGGCACCCGGGCGGCGCGCAGGTCCTTCTCAAAGCCGGGCGGCACCGCCACCACAAACAGAAAATCGCCCGCATCCATCCGGGCGGCGCCGGTGCCGGGTTCGATCTGCACCACCGGCTGAAATTCGGGCGGAAAGAACGCCTCCGCCAGGGTGCGCGACAGGGGCGAGTTGTCCTCATCCGCAAAGGCGATCGAGGCGTTGTTGACCGAGGTTGCCACGCCCGTTGCCTCCATCACCGGCGACAGGGTGAAGGACCAGACCAGAAGCGCCATCATCACCCAGTCGCGGCGCAGGCTCATCATCTCCTTGAGGCCGAGCCAGACTATGCGGGACAGGCGCTGCATCTACTTCTCCTGCGCCCTGAGCGCCAGCGCGGCCAGCAGGGTGAACACCGGACCGAAGCAGGCGAGTGCCAGAATGTCGGGCAGCAGCGCCTCCCAGCCCAGCCCCTTGGTGAAGGCGCCGACGTTCAGGTGCAGGAAATAGGACGACGGCCATAGTGAGCCGATGACCTGGGCGCCGCCCTCCAGCGTCGAGACCGGCTGCAACAGGCCGGAGAACTGGATCGTCGGCACCACCGAGGCGATGGTGGTTGCAAAAGTGGCCGCCACCTGGCTGGAGGTCATGGTGGCGATCAGCAGCCCGTAGGAGGTGGCGGCCCAGACATAGAGCAGCGCGCCAAGGGCCAAGGGCAGCGGATCGCCCTTGAGCGGCACCCCGAAGACCGCGATGGTCATTGCCGTCAGCAGCAGGAAGTTCAGATAGGCAATCACGATATAGGGGATCTGCTTGCCGATCAGGAACTCAAACCGGGTGGTCGGGGTGACGTAGAAATTGGTGATCGAGCCCAGTTCCTTTTCCCGCGCGACGCTGACCGCCATCAGCACGGCGGGCAGCATGATCAGCAGGATCGCGGGCATGGCCGGGGCCATTGCGGCGATGCTCTCAAAGCTCTGGTTGTAGCGGAATCGCGGCTCTATCCGGGCGATTTCGGGCTGGCGGGTGCCGCTGGCGGCGGCCTGTGCACTGAGGAAGGACTGATGCAGCCCGGCAGCGTAGCCCTCCACCGTTTCGCCCTTGAAGGGGATGGCGCCATCGACGATGGCGAGCACCTCTGTCGGCTCATTTGTGCGCAGCTTGCGACCAAAGTCAGGAGGCAGTTCGATCACCAGCGAGGCCTCGCCCGAGACCAGCCGGCTGCGCCCTTCGGCAGCGCTGGACAGCGGCGGGGTGGGGCGGAAGTAGCGGGAGCCGGAAATCTCCGCCAGATAGGCGCGGCTTTCGGGGCTTTGCGACAAATCGAGCGCGGCATAGTCCAGCTCATCTATGTCGAGCGAAATGCCGAAGCAGAACACCAGCATCAGGATCAGCGAGCCAAGGAAGGCAAAGGCGAGGCGCACCGGGTCGCGCAGCACCTCAACCGTTTCGCGCCGGGCATAGGCCAGCGCGCGGGTGGGGCCGCCTGCGGCGCTGTCCGTTGTCTGAACCGCTGTTTGCGGAGCGGAGACCGGGGGCGGCGGATCAGCGGCCTTCAGAATGGCGATGAATGCCTCCTCGAGGGTGGCCGCAGCCTGCGCCGCCATCAGCGCCTTGGGTGTGCCCTCGGCCAGAACCTTGCCCGCGTGCATGAAGGACACCCGGTCGCAGCGTTCCGCCTCGCCCATGAAATGGGTGGAGACGAAGATCGTCACGCCCTCGTTGCGCGACAGCTCGACCAGCAATGCCCAGAACATGTCGCGCGCCTCAGGATCGACGCCGGAGGTCGGCTCGTCCAGGATCAGCACGCGTGGGCGGTGGATCACCGCAACCGCCAGCGACAGGCGCTGCTTGATGCCCAGCGGCAGGGCGGCAGCAAGGGAGGAACGATGCGCCGCAAGGCCGAAGCGCCGGGTCAGTTCGGCGACCCGGGCCGCGCGGTCGGGAATTGCAAAGATGCGGGCGTGAAGTTGCAGGTTCTGCTCGACGGTCAGTTCGCCGTAGAGCGAAAACGCCTGGCTCATATAGCCGATCTCGCGGCGCATGGCGCGGTTCCTGGCATCCACCGGCCTGCCGAACAGCTGCGCCGCACCGGAGCTGATGGGCAGGAGGCCGGTCAGCATCTTCATGGTGGTCGACTTGCCGCAACCGTTGGAGCCGAGAAAGCCGAAGATCTCACCGCGCCTTATGCTGAAATCGACGCTGTCCACCGCCACGAAATCGCCAAAGCGGCGGGTGAGACCGCGCGCGGTAATCACCGGCTCGCCGCTATGTGCTGCTGGTGTTGGGTGTGGAACCGGCGGCGGGCTGCCCTTTGCCCGCAGCTGGCGGTAGGCGGTTTCCAGATCACCGGTCCGGCCCTTCAGCTTATCCGGCGAGCCCTGGAACAGCACGCGGCCTGCATCCATGGCGACAATCCAGTCAAAGCTCTGCGCCTCCTCCATATAGGCGGTGGACACCAGCACGGTGAGGCCGGGGCTGGTGTCCCGGATGGCACCGATCAGCGCCCAGAACTGGCGGCGCGACAAGGGATCAACGCCGGTGGTCGGTTCATCGAGCACCAAGAGTTTCGGGTCATGGATCAGGGCGCAGCAGAGGCCCAGCTTCTGTTTCATACCGCCCGATAGCCGGCCCATCAGCCGGTCGGCAAAGGGTGCGAGCCCGGTCGCAGACAGCAGCGATGCAATCCGCGCCTCCCGCTCTGCCGCCCGCTGCCCGAACAGGCGTGAGAAAAATTCGAGGTTTTCGCGCACGGAGAGTTCGGGGTACAGATTGCGACCCAGCCCCTGCGGCATGAAGGCAATGGCCGAGCAGATGCGGCGCCGGTGGGCGGCATCAGCGATCGGGCCGCCCAGCACGTCTATCGACCCGGCCTGCAATTTCTTGGCACCAGTGATCAGGCCCAGAAGGGTGGATTTTCCGACGCCATCCGGCCCGATGAAGCCCACCAGCTGACCGGGCGGCAGATCCAAGGTGATGTCATCCAGCGCGATATGCCTGCGGTAGCGATGAGAGACCTTGGCGATGCGGATGCCGGGGGTGCCTGCGGCGGAGATCATTCGAACAGCTCAGCCGGGATGCGCCGGTCCAGCGCTTCGGGCCATTCCATCGCGGGGTCGAGCCGGATCACGGCGATGCCGCGCAGGCCGGTTTTCACATGTTCGATCCGCGCCGCCACCAGATCCTGCGGGATGCGCACGCGGACGCGGAACACCAGCTGCTCCCGCTCGCTGAGGGTCTCGACCTGTTTTGGGGTGAACTGCGCCTCTGGCGAGACAAAGGTGACGGTGGCGGGAATGGCGTAATCGGGCAGGGCGTCCAGCACGATGCGGGCCTCGGCTCCGATCGGCAGAAGCCCGGCCTCGCGGGCGGGCAGGAACACTTCCATATAGATGTTTTCCAGACTGAGAAGCGTCAGGATCGGCCCGCCGGCGCCAACCACCTCGCCCGGTTCCGCCAGCCGGTAGAGCACCCGGCCCGGCATCGGCGCGTTCAGCGTGCTGTCCTCGATCTGGGCGGCGATCCGGCGGACCTCGGCCTCTGCCGCCGCGATCCCGGCCTCGGCGGTGGCGACCCGCGCCTCTGCCGCGCCCAGCACCGCCTCGGCCACCGAATGGATGGTGTCGCGCTCCTCGTGGAGGGTTTCTGAGATATTGCGCCCGGCCAAGAGCGCGGTGGCGCGCTCCAGCTCATGCTCGGCGCGGCGGTGCTCGCTCTGGCGTTGCACCACCAGCGCCTCTGCCTCGGCCCTGGTCTGGCGCGCCAGCGCGACTTCGGCGCGGGCCCGGTCATGCGTCGCCGCCAGCTCATCGGTGTCCATCACCACCAGCACATCGCCCGCCGCAACCAGACTGCCCTCAGCCGTCAGCACCTTGGCCACCCGACCCGCCCTTGCCGGGGCAATCTCCACCTGTTCGGCCTCGATCCGGCCATTGCCCTGCACGAAACCCTCCGGCAGCTCTGCGCCGTTTTCCGAAACAAACAGATACGCCGCAGCCGCCAGCAGCAGCGCGGCGGCGGCAGTCAGAAAAACACCCGTTGTTCTGGTCATGGCACAGCACCCCGATCCCGTTGCGTCCTTTGCGGAGCCTAGATGATCTGGGCATCGGCCACCTTGCGCTGGGTCAATCCGGCGGCGCGGGAATGCTGCTATGATCGGACGGCGGCCACCGGACAGACCCGGGACATGCGCCGCGGCAGGTTTGACACAAAGGAGAACAGCCATGCTGATGCGGCTCGCAGCGATACTGGCGATTGCGGCAGGACCGGTCTGGGCACAGGAGGCCGACAGCGATAAGGGCCGGGACTTGTTTCTGTATTTCTGTGCGGAGTGCCACGGAAAGGATGCTGCCAGCCTTGGCCCCATGGCCGAGATGATGGCGCTGCGCCCGCCGGATCTGACCCAGCTGGCCACGCGAAACGGCGGCGATTTTCCGGTTGAAGCCGTGGCCAGGCAGATCGACGGACGGCAACCGATTGCCGCCCATGGCGATATGCCGATGTTCGGCCCGACGCTGGACGAGGACAAATATGTCGCCCTTGCGTTGCCCGGCGGCCAGCCGATGATGGTGCCCCGGTCGCTCAGCAGTCTGATTGCCTATCTGCAAACGGTGCAGGACAAGCGCTGAGCAGCCGACTGACGGGCAGTGTCTAATTTCAACATAACACAGATTATATGCTTTGATGCTGCGGCTCAGGAGGCGCAACGCCCCGCTTCGGCTAGTTCGCTGCCGGGGGGCATTGCATTGGTGGCGCGCTGATTGGGATTACCGGGTGACCCAGGAGCCGCCGTCGGCGGAGGACGCCTGAGCTGCGGAGATGAACCACATCCCATCCAGCCCTGCCTGAAGACCCGGCAGCAACGGATTGTCGGTGCGGTTTTCGATCACCTCGGCAATATCGGTGTAAAGCGTTGCAAACCCTTCCAGATACCCCTCTGGATGACCGGGCGGAACGCGGGTCCAGTCGGGTCCGATGCCGGCCCCGCCACGGGTCAGGATCTGCTTTGGTTCTCCAAAACGGGTGAAACTCATCTGATTGGGGTCCTCATGCCCCCATTCAAGACCACCCTTATCGCCGAAGATCCGCAGGCGCAGGCTGTTTTCGCAGCCAACGGCGATCTGGCTGGCCCAGATCATGCCACGCGCGCCGCCGTCGTAGCGCAGCAGGATATGGGCGTTGTCATCGACCCGGCGTCCCGGCCCGAAGCTGTGCAGCTCTGCCGAGAGCGCCTCCGGGGTCAGACCGCTGACAAAGCAGGCAATGTTAAAGGCATGGGTGCCGATATCGCCAATGGCGCCTGCGCCGGACTGTGAGGGATCGGTGCGCCAGGCGGCCTGTTTGTGGCCGTCCTGTTCAATCGGATCGGTCAGCCAGTCCTGGGCATATTCCACCTGCACCAGCCGGATCCGACCAAGATCGCCGCGCGCGATCATGGCGCGGGCCTGTCGCAGCAGCGGATAGCCGGTATAATTATGGGTCAGAAAAAACCGGGCGCTGCTGGCCTCCGCCGCCTGTCTGATCGCCTCGGCCTCGGCTGCGCTGGCGGCCAGCGGTTTGTCGCAGATCACATGAATGCCCGCGTTGAGAAAGGCGATGCTGGGACCTGCGTGCAGATGGTTGGGTGTCACAATGGCAACCGCATCGATGCCATCGTCGCGCCCGGCCTCGGCGCGGGCCATCTCGTCATAGCTGGCGTAGCTGCGATCCGCGGCGATCCCCAGCTCTGCGGCGCTGGCCATCGCGCGTTCCGGGTCTGATGATAGCGCGCCGGCAACCAGCTCAAACCGGTCGTCCATCCGGGCAGCAATCCGGTGCACCGCACCGATAAAGGCACCCTGCCCGCCCCCGACCATCCCCAGTCTGAGGCGCGTCCTGCGATCCGTCGTCATAGTCCCAGCATCTCCCGAATTGTCTTCCTGTCGCGTTCGCCGTCGGCACAAGCTCAAAGGCCGTGTCTGTGCCCTCGATCAGATGGCGCGTGATAACGGGTGCGCCTTTTGGCAACCCGCTACTGTCGGCAATTTCAGCCAGCACTCCGATACGAGCGCTGCCCAGCTGTCATAGCCCTATTGCCACCGTTTGGGAAATACTCCCGTAAAATCAACCGGCCTCTAGCACGGCCCTGTAGCACGGAGCGCGAAAGCGGCAGGCGCCGCTGACGGCCGAAGCGGCGCCGCCTGATGCGGTTGTCCGCCGGTCTGGCGGCGGCAGGGCGGTCCGGTTGCTCAGAACAGGAGGTCGGCGGTCTCCAGTTCGGCCCGCGTGACATCTATCAGGGTCAGGGTGCTGCCATCGGCAAAGGTAAAGACGAAATCATCCCCCGATTGCGCCCCGAAAGACAGCGCCTGGTCCCGGCTGGTGAAACCAAATTCGCGCAGGGTCAACTGGTCCTCCTGCGCGTCGAAATCGGCGATACGATCATTGCCGCGACCGCTGACAAAGATAAAGACGTCGATGCCCGCACCGCCGCGCAGCAGGTCGTCGCCCATACCGCCGTTCAGCGTGTCCCGACCCTCGCCGCCAGCAAGGCTGTCATTGCCGCTGCCGCCAAAGGCGCGGTCGTCCTGGGAGCCCATTGCGATCTGGTCGTTGCCGCCCCCGCCGTTCACGCGGTCGGCGCCGCCGCCAGCAAAGACGATATCATCGCCACGTCCCGCTCCGATCGTGTCGTTCCCGAGGCCGCCATAAACAGTATCGTCTCCAACGCCCCCCCGCAGCGTATCCTCACCCGTGCCACCGTGCATGAAGTCATTGCCGCTGCCGCCGTTCAAACGGTCATTGCCGTCGCCGGCGACCCCCCGGTCGTTCCCGGACCCAAGGAAGAGCTGGTCGTCCCCGTCGCCTCCGCGCAGCGTGTCCACACCGCTGCCGCCGCTCAGAAGGTCCTCGCCCCGGTTGCCGGTGATGCGATCATTGCCGCCGCCGCCGTTGATGGTGTCATTGAAGTTGGTGCCGCCGATGGAGTCATCGTCGTCGCCAGCCGACATATCCAGCGGCCTGCCGCCTGTTGATCCGCCTCCCGGCGCTGGCGCCGGGTTAACGTTGATCGTGACTACGGCCATATCTGACAAGGCATTGTCGGTACCGCCAGCAATCTGCACGCCGATCTGACGGTTGCCGTCGGTTGGCGCGCCGGCTGCGGCGTTGTCATATTGAAGGGCCCGCAGCAGGGTCTGGATCGTCGCGGGTGTTGCACCCGAGGTGAGGGTGATGACCAGATCTTCACCCGCGCCGCCGGTGCCGGTTGCCACGATGGTTCCGACGGGCACACCGCCGACGGAGACCACCGAGCCGTTGGCCTGACCGGCAGAGAGCGACACGGTGCCGCTGACATCGATGAGGAGCCGATCCTCGGCCTGCATCCCGCTCTCGAAGGAGACGGTCAGCGTGCCGGTATCAAAATCGGCGCTATCCGCGTCGCTGACAGTCAGGTCCCCCGCCACATCAAGAGCTGTGGCGCTGTCACCCTCGGTAAAGGTGAAACTGTCGCCGTCGAGATTGCCGATCACCGGAGGGGTGCCGGTCGCATTCAGGAGGAAGCTGACGCTGCTATCCTGATCGCCACCGTTGGCAGTGCCATCGGCATCATTCAGCGTCAGGGTGAAATCCCGCGCGCCGACCGTGGACGGGGCCTCATAGGTGATAGACCGGATCAGGGTCTGGATCGCCGCGTTGGTCGCATCGGCGGTGCTGAAGTTGATGGTCAGATCCGAACCGCCCTGCCCGTCATTGGTGATATCCACCGTGCCAATGGTCACGCCGTTGACCAGAACAGTCTCTCCTGCGGAAAGGCTGGCATCGCCTCCGGCAGTGACAATCGTGCCGTCAACGCCCCAATTGCCATTTGTGGTGCCTGAATTCTGCGAAATTGTCAGCTGGCCGCCGTTGTAATCGCTGGAATCGAGGTTGGATACCGTCACCGCGGACAAACCGCCAAGGCTCTGGGCGCCGGTTCCGACAACAACCTGGCTCGTCGCATGGTAGTGGGCATTGCCGATCACCGGGGCATCGTTCACCGGCAGCACGTTTACCAACGACGACAGCGTCAGCGGGGCGCTGTTGGCGTTGCTGCCGGTTGCACTGCCGCTGTCGGTCAGGCCGGTGATGGTGACAACACGGCTGCCCCCGGTCGGGGTTTCGGATGTGTTGCGATAGGTGATGGTGTCAACCAGCGTCTCGGCCGCGGCGGTGCTCAGCGTGCCGCCGGTCAGGGTGACGGTTGCGGTATTGCCCAAGACGGATACCGTCGCAGTCAGGCCGTTGCTCGCGGTGGTCAGCGTGTTGGCATCCGTCAGCGCCAAGACACTGCCGTCGATCGTCAGCACCTCCGCCGCGCCGTCGGCGATATTGGTGACCGTCAGGCTGAGAGTGGTCAGCGTCTGCCCCGCCTCGACGGTGTCGGCGCTGACAGTGTTGAACAGATCCGCTGCCGGGTCGCCTTCCACAAAATTCGGATTGCTGCCGGTTGCGACCAGCGTCGGCGCATCATCCGTGGCCGCGACGGTCACGGTCAGCGTCGCAGTGTCGGAGCTGATGCTGGTGCCGTCGGTGATGGTGAGACCCAGCGTCCGGTCATGGGTCGCCGGGTCATCGCTGCTGTTGTCGTAGGAGAGCGCGCCGACCAGCGTCTGCACCCGGGAGGGGGTCGCATTGGCGTTGAAATTGATGCCTAGGGTTTCATTGGCGCCACCGGTCGCACCGTTGGCCAAGGTGCCGATCACCACGCCGCCCACGCTGACGGAGGAGGCCGCTGTCTGCCCGGCAGACAGTGTGACGGAACCGCTGGTGTCGATCAGCAGGCGATCATTGGCGGTCTGTCCGCTTTGGAAGGCAAGGCTCAGTGTGCCGCTGCCGAGATTATTATCGGCATCGCTGATCGTGACATTGCCGCCGGTATCCATCGCCACCGCGCCGAGGTTCTCGACAAAGGCGACGGTATCGCCGACCAGATTGCCAACCACGGGTTTGTTGCCAAGGATCATCGAAAAATCGACCGAGGTGGACTGCGCGCCGCCATTGGCCGTGCCATCGTTGTCATCCAGGCTGAGGGTGAAGGTCTGCGCACCGGTCCCGGCCGAGGCGCCCCAGGCGAGATTGCGGATCAATGTCTGGATTCGGGCATCGTCCGCATTGGCGGTGAGGTTGATTGCAAGCGTGTTGCCGCCCTGCCCGTCCTCGGTTGCATCGACGGTGCCAATGGTCACGCCACCAATCTGAATGGTTTCATTAGCCGCAATGCCCCCGTCACCGCCCGATGTCACCGTTGTGCCGTCGACGGAGAAGCTGCCGCTTGCGGTGTTGTTGCTGTCCTTGTCGACAATCCGCAGGACGCCGCCGTTGTAATCGGGCGAATCTGCATTGGCGAGAGTGGCGTCGGCGCCAGCATCGATCAGCGCAGATGCGCCAGGTGTCAGGACGCCCTGATCCCCCGTCAGATTTGCCAGCACGGGAGCGTCGTTGACGGCGGTCACCGTGACCGTGCTTGTCACGGCCAGGGCGGCAGTGTCATCGCCGCTGTTTGCCGTGCCGCCACTATCGACAAGCTCGGTCACGGTGACCACGCGATTGGCGGTTGTTGTGGGATTATCTGATGTATTCCGGTAGGTTATACCATCTACGAGTGTTTGAAGCGCCGCAGGGCTGAGGGTGCCTCCGGTGGCGGTGATGGTGGCGGTGCTGCCGGTTACGGAGACGCTCACCGACAGGGAGTTGGCGGCACTGACAAGAGCGGTGCCATTTGTCAGGGCCACGTCGGTGCCGTCAAACACCAGTATTTCATCCGCGCCGTCGGCGATATTGGTGATGGTCAGGGTCAGGCCCGTGATCGTCTGTCCGGTTTCAACCGTGCTGGAGGTAACGCTGTTGAACAGGTCAACCGCCGCGCCGCCCTCAACATGGGTTGGGTTGCCGCCGGTAGCAGTCAGCGTTGGTTCGTCGTTGACGCCGGTATTGCTCACCGTGACCGAGCCGGTAGCGGAGGCGATCCCGCCGCTGCCCTGGCTGCCCACATTGCCGTCCGAGAAGGTCCAGTCCAACTGGACCGAGGCATCCGGGTTATTGCTGGTGTTGCTGTAGGTCACCCGCTGCAACACGTCGTTCACCAGAGCGGTTGTCGCCGGGGTGGCGAGGGAGGTGAAACTGATCGTCAGCGTACCGCCCACCTCGGCAAATGTCGCAAAGCTCTGCCCGCCGCTTTGCAGCATATTGCCGCTGACCGTGAACAGAGCCCCGGTCACATCAAAGCCGAAATCATCCTCGAGATCGGTGCCGCCGTTGCGGGCGATGGTCAGCGAGGCACCGCCGAAATCGCCATTGCCACCATTCAGGCTGGCCAGTTCGGTGTCGGCAATGGTGGCGGTGCTGTCCAGAACAACGGCGCTGCCGCCTTCGACAAAGGTCGGCGTGGCATCCAGACCGGCAAAGACCGGGGCGTCGTTGACGCTGGTGACAGTAATACTGGCGGTGTCGCTGATGGCTGAAAACGCGCTTGTACCGCCGGTCACGCTGGCGTCCGCGACGCCGCCGGCAGAGCCGGTGGAGCGATCCCAGGCGCGGATGGTGATGGTGGCGGTGCCGGAATAATCCGCATCTGGCACAAAGCGGATCAGATGGGTAGCCGCCCCCGCCAGCGACCCGTCCAGCAGGCGCGCAGCGCTTGTTAGATCGACCGATGTGCCGGTGGTGGCGGTGAAATTCGTCCAGCTGGTTCCGTTGTCGAGGGAATATTGCCAGATCCCGTTGGTGTTATCGACCGCAGTCACCGCAATCGCTTCGACCGGGCTGCCATCGACATCGGTCACGCTGCCATCGGACACGATGCTGGCAACGCTGTCACCTGTGTTATTGGCGTTGTTGCTGGCGTCGTCGTCGCCATCAGCGGAGGAGCCATCGTCATCGCCTGCGTCCTCGGCAATGGTGCTGAGCACGGGCGACGCCGCGGCGTCGAGCACCGGCGCGTCATTCACCGCCGAAATGGTGATACTGACCGTATCGGCGCTGCCATTTGTGGTGCCGTCGTTGGGGGTGACGGTCAGAACCGCAGTAGTGGTGTCATTGCTGGCGGTGGTGTAGCGAAGTTTTGACGTGTCGTTCAGATAGGTATTGAGATCAGCGGCCGACCCCTGCAACGTCATCGACCCGGTGCCGGAATTTGCCACGGTCACACCGGCGGTTGTTCCGTTGCCATCGGTGGTGGCGATGGTGCCGCGATCCACGGCCAGGGTCAGGGTTATGGTATCGCCGTCGGCGTCAGATATATTGTAGGCCGACAGGTCAATCGCCGTCGCAACATCCTCTGTCGCAGTGTCATCTGGCGGTGTCCCGCCCAGCAGCGGGGCGTTATTGGCTGAAACCACGGCCGTGTCGACGGTCATGGTCAGGACCGCGAATTCCTGGAAACTGGGTTCATTGGTGTAATCGACCGCAATGCGTCGCACCGATCCCCAGGCTGCATCCGCGTCCCAGTCGCCGCTGCCGATGCTGTATGACACCAGTGCATTGGAACCGGCCGCAGCCCAGGTCAGCGTATCTGAGACGATTTCTGTCCCGCTGCTGTCAAAGCCACGGATGGTGAAAGTCTGTGAGGTGATGCTCTGCGCCCGGCCGAGCACCCGAAACCCCTCGAAACTGAAATCGCCATCACCGGCCAGCTGAAATCCGTTGCTGTCATCGTTGTAGAAGGCACCGTCCATTGCGCCGATGGTCCCGCCCTCGACAGCGCCCACCGCCAGGTTCTGCGCGCCGCGCATGTTCAGATTGGTGAAGGTGCTTGAACCCTCGCTGCCGTCACCAAAATCAAGCGTCAGCGTCAGCCCGGGGAAATCCGCGATCCCGTCGCTGCCATCGGCCCAGGCGTCCTTGTTGTTGCCGCCATTTGTATAGTTGCCGTAGTTCAATACAGTGGACAGAACTGCCGGATAGGCCGCCTGCGCCACTGCCGAAATCCCGATCGGGGTTGAGATCGCGCCGATCTGCATCTCCAGATCCCAGTCGCCGCCCAGCTCGGCAGCGCCGGTCAGTGTCCGCGATGCGGCAACATTCGCGCCGGTCGCCTCGGCCAGGGCAGCAACGAAGGCTTCGCCTTTGGCAGTTGCCGCCACCTCGCAGCCATAAAGCAGGATGTCACCACCGGGATGCAGCGCCCGGCGCAGGGCCTCCATCACCTCAGGATACCGGGCGAGCGTGGCCTCGGTCACGGTTTCGTCACCGATTAACAGCGCGCCGTCTTCGCCGTGGGACATGATATGCAGCGCCGACAGACCGCGCACTGCGCTGAGGGCCTCTGCGATCTGACGCAGGCCGGACCCGTTGCGGGTCAGATAGATGACGGTTGCGTCATCCGGCAGATCGATATGCAGGGTCTGACAGTGGTCGACGGCGGAATCAAAAACGAAATACTGGGTATCAATCATCTGAGTGCTCTGAGATTAAAGCTTACAATCCAAAGGTATGATCAGTCGTCTTGCTCAACCTATAGGATATCGAGGTTAATCAATCGGTAATGGCCAAATTATGTGGCAAGCTTATTAAAAAGTTCTTGCATCCAATATGCCAATCGTGCGGGGCGATGACTTTTTTTACGATAGGGGACAGCGCTGGGTCCGACCCAAAGGATCACGAACCGGGACGGCGCCGCAGTGCCGGGACGGGCCAGGCGCTGGTGGCTTCATGCCAGCTCTGTCGGGCAGCAGGCCGGAAGGTCAGCCGTTCAGCACCGAGGCGCTGCCTGCCAGCACCTCCTGAACCAGCGGATTGGGAAAACGGCGCCGCAGGGTGACCGCATAGAAGGTCTCGCGAATGCGGGGGTGCTCCTCGGCCTCCAGCAGCCGCCCCGAGGACAGCTCATCCTGCACCACGATCGGGGCCACCAGCGCCAGGCCGATATCCTCGCGGGCCAACAGCCGCATCATCGCCATGTCGTCGACCTCGGCAGCCACCTGCGGCACCACCGACAGGCGACTGGCCATGGCATCAAAGGCGGTCCGCACCGTATTGTCGGTGGTCGGCAGCACAAAGGGATGGGTGGTCAGCAATTCGCGGATCGGCAGGCGTGGATCCAGCCGCGCCGGGGTGCCGACGATGCTCACCGCCTGATCCCCGATCTGATGGGTTTCATAGGGGGTCAGGCTGTCGTCGGGAGGCTCGCGGTTCATCAGAACCAGATCGAGGTTCAGCGTTGCCAGCCCCTCCAGCAACTCGGTTGGGCTGCCGGAGCGCAGGATCACCTCGACATCGCTGCGCGCCAGCATGGGCCGCAGGAACCCGATCTGAAAGTTCCGCGACAGTGTGGCCAGCGCACCCACCCGCAGCGCCTGACGGCTGCGCTCGCTGCCTTCCAGCGTGGCAATCAGCTCCTGCCCGGTGGCAAAGATCGCATCGGCATGATCCAGCGCGATACGCCCCGCCTCGGTCAGATGCAGCTGCCGTCCGCGCCGGTCGAACAGCGGATGGCCCAGCCGCTCCTCCAGCTGTTTGATCTGCACAGAAAGCGCCGATTGCGACAGATTCAGCCGCTGCGCGGTGCGGGTCAGATTGCCGTCATGGGCGACGGCCCAGAAATAGCGCAGATGATGATAGTTCAGGGGCATTCATTCGTTTTAATAGAACGATAAGGCCATAACAATGAATTTTTATTAATCAAAGATCCGCGCTACCTGTCTCGGTGACGCAGCGTCCCCTGCTGCATGTGAATACGGGAGCCTTTCATGTTCTATCTGTTTTTGCCGCTCTTGGCCCCGATGCTGCTGCTGGCCGTCGCCCTGCGGGCGCGCCGGACACCGGGTCTGCGGCCGGGTCATCTGCCGCGTCTGGCGGAACATGCCGCGCTGGCGGCCTTTGCCATCTCGGCGCTGTCTGCGGTGCTGCTGGGCCTGAACGGTCCGGGCAGCTCGCCCTTGCTTGGCCTATTTGGAGTTGGGCTGTCGGTGCGGCTGGATGTGGTCAGCGCCGTGATGCTGTGTCTGGTCAGTTTCATCGGCTGGATCGTGCTGCGCTACAGCGCCACCTATATGGACGGCGAGGGCCGTCAGGGCGCCTTTACCGGCTGGATGAGCGCCACGCTGGCCGCGGTTTTGCTGCTGGTAATGTCGGGCAATCTGGTGCAGCTGCTTCTGGCCTGGACCGCCACCAGCCTGTGCCTGCATCAGCTGCTGCTGTTTTATCGCGAGCGCACAACGGCGCAGCGGGCCGCGCGGAAAAAGGCGCTGGTGGCCCGGGCCAGCGAAATGTCACTCGGCCTCGCTGTCGCGCTGCTGATTGCCGCCTATGGTACCAGCGATATCGCCAGCATTCTTGCCGCTGCCAGCCCCGATCTGCTGACCCTTGTCGCCGCCGGGCTGATCGCGCTGGCGGCGGTGCTCGCCTCGGCTCAGTTTCCGGCCCATGGCTGGCTGACCGAGGTGATGGAAGCGCCGACGCCGGTCTCCGCCCTGCTGCATGCAGGCGTCATCAATGCGGGCGGCTTCCTGCTGATCCGTTTTGCCGATGTGATTCTGGCCGCGCCTGCGGTGATGGCGGTGCTGGTGATGCTGGGCGGGTTTACCGCGCTGTTCGGCGGGCTGGTGATGCTGACGCAGCCGGCCGTGAAGACCTCGCTGGCCTGGTCCACCATCGCGCAGATGGCCTTTATGATTATGCAATGTGGTCTGGCGCTGTTCCCGCTGGCGCTGCTGCATATCGTGGCGCATTCGCTCTACAAGGCGCACGCCTTTCTCAGCGCTGGCGAGGCGGTGGCCAATGTCGCCGCGATCCGGCGCCCAGGTCCCGTCGCAGTGCCAAGCGCGCGTAATGTGATGCAGGCCTTTGGCATCGGCATCGTGATCTATGCGCTGGTTGGAGCGGTCTTTGGCTTTGACGGCAAATCGGTGCAGGCAATTGCGCTGGGGGTGATCCTGATCTTTGGCGTGGCCTATATTCTGGCGCAGGGGCTGGCCGATGCCGCCCCCGGTGCGCTGACCCGGCGCACGGTGATCTATGCGGCGGCCACCTCTGTCAGCTATTTCCTGCTGCAACTGGCGGCGCTGAAGCTGACCGCTGGCACCCTGCCTGCCACCCCTGCTCCCGGCCCGCTGGAATGGGCGCTGATCCAGCTGGCGCTGGTCAGCTTTGGCGCGGTGGCCGTGGCGCAGGCGACTTTCCCGCTCTGGGCGATGCACCCGGCGGCAGCGGGGCTGCGGGTCCATCTGTCCAACGGGCTTTATGCAAATGCGATTTTTGACCGGCTGCTGGGCGGCTGGTCAAAGCGGACCACATCCTGAAACCGGGAGATCGACCCATGTTGATGAAGCACGAAACCTACCCCGCCGCCCTGTTGGAGCTGGTCACCTGCGCCAATCGGGCCGCCCGCGCAATCCCGCCGCTGTTCCCGCTCACCTCCAGCGTTGCGGTGAACCCCTTCCTCGGCCAGAGCGACGAGCCGCTGGCGGTGACCTCGGCGCGGCTGGCGCGGGTTGCGGGCACACGGGTGACCCCGGACCGCAGCCATTGGGCGGCGAAACGGGCCGCCGGAGACCTCACCGACAGCGATCTGCGGGCCGCATTGGCGCGGGCCGGCACCCGCTTCAGCGATGTGCAGATGGCCGATCTCCACGCGGCACTGGGCGCCACGGACACCAACGATGACCCAAGAGCGCTGCCGACGGTGGCGGAGCTGGCGCAGGAGCTGTCCGGCGTCGACTGGCCCGGCCTGATCGAGGAACGCATCGGCGCCTTTGCCGCCAGCCATTTCGATCAGGGGCAGGCGCTGTGGCAGCCGGACCGGACCGGCGGCACCTATGCGGCCTGGCGTCAGTTTGCCAGCCGCGATCTGACGCCGGAAATCCACGGGCTGCACGGGTTTGGCGGATTTGTCGCTGCTACCAACCGGTCACATTGGCGCGCCATTGGACGGGCCTCCGAAACGCTGGGCATCAGCTCTGCGGCCGCCGAGACCGGGTTTCACCGCTGGCTGCTGACTCTGCAAGGCTGGGCGCAATATGGCCGCTACCTGTCGTGGCAGGCCGAGCTGGAGGGCAAGAGCGACACCACCACGGTTGAGCTGTTGGCGATCCGCATGGTGTTTGACGAGGCGCTGTTCCATCAGTATCGCGACCAGATCGCGGCCCGCTGGCAGGAGGTCGTCGAAAGCCACGAAACCCCGATCACCCCAAGCCGCGATCATGTGATCGACGCCATTCTGCAAGAGGCAGGCGAACGGGCGGCGCAGCGGCAACTGGCGGGCAGGCTGACCGTCGCGACCCCGGAGCCAGCGGCACAGGCGAAGGCCACCGACCGCCCCCTGTTGCAGGCCGCATTCTGTATTGATGTACGGTCCGAAGTGTTCCGCCGCGCGCTGGAAGCACAGGACAGCGGCGTGCAGACACTTGGGTTTGCGGGCTTCTTCGGGCTGGCCGCGGCGCATAATGCAGCGGGCTCCGACGTTACCGAAGGGCGCGGCCCGGTGCTGCTGAGCGCGGGGGTCCAGTCGTGGGCGGCGGAACCGGCGGAGCTTGACCTTGCCCGGCGCTATGCAGCGCGGGCGCGGCGCGCCTGGGGCCGGTTCAAACTGGCGGCGGTCTCCTCCTTTGCCTTTGTCGAGGCCACAGGCCCGGTCTATGCGGGCAAGCTGCTGCGCGATGCCTTTGGTGCCAGCAGTCGTCTGGCCACGGATCCGGCGCCGGTGCTTGATGCTTCGGTGGATCTGGACCACCGGGTTGCGATGGCCCGGACCATCCTGTCGGCGATGTCGCTGACCGGTGGCTTTGCCCCGGTTGTGATGCTGGCAGGCCATGGCGCGGATGTGACCAACAACCCCCATGCAAGTGCTCTGCACTGTGGCGCCTGCGGTGGCCATGCGGGTGACGTGAATGCCCGGTTGCTGGCCGGACTGCTGAATGACCGGGCGGTACGCGGCGGACTGCGCGAGGCAGGGATCAGCATCCCCGAGGACACCGTTTTCCTGCCCGCGCTGCATCACACCACCACCGATCAGGTCACGCTCTACGAACAGGATCTGCCCGCTGGCGCTGCCACCCGTTTTGCCCGCGAGCTGGCAAATATCCGTCGCTGGATCGAGGCCGCAGGCGCTCTGGCCCGCAGCGAACGGGCGGTGCGGCTGCCCCGCGCAAGCGCTGGTGCAGACATCCTGCGCCGCTCCTCCGACTGGGCGGAACTGCGCCCGGAATGGGGGCTGGCCGGTTGCCGCGCCTTTATCGCCGCCCCGCGTCAGCGGACCGAGGGCCGGGCGCTTGACGGGCAATCCTTCCTGCACAGCTATGACTGGCGGGCGGATGAGGGCTTTGGCGTGCTGGAACTGATCATGACCGCGCCGGTGGTGGTCGCAAGCTGGATCAGCCTGCAATACTACGGCTCCAGCGTGGCCCCCGCCCTGTTCGGTGGCGGCAACAAACTGTTGCACAACGTCGCCGGTGGCATCGGTGTGCTGGAAGGCAATGGCGGCGCGCTGAAACCCGGTCTGCCCTGGCAATCGGTGCATGATGGCGAGGCGCTGCAACATGACCCGCTGCGGCTGACCGTGGTGATCGAGGCGCCGCGCGATGCCATGACGCAGATCCTGGACCGCCACCCGCAGGTGCGCGCCCTGTTCGACAATGGCTGGCTTCATCTGATGGCGATGGACGATCAGGGGCATCTGGTCTGGCGCTACGAGGGCGATCTCAACTGGTCACGCATGGAACCCGACGAGAGCACGGCCAACCGCGCGGCGCTGGAGATTGCTGCCGAATAGGCGGATCACCCCAAGCCATGGAACACCGATCTGCGCCGCCCCGGCCAATATCCGGGCGGCGCAGATTGCATATCGCCGGGGGCGCCGCTGAGTTCGGATCAGTTCAGCGAGACCCAGAGCACCTGCGCGTCCTCTTCACTGGTCGAAACGCAGCAATGGCCCATGCCGCTGTCGTAATAGACCGTATCGCCGGCCTTCATCGGCAGCGGGCGGTAATGTTCGGTGTAAAGAACCAGTTCACCGCTGATCACGAACATGAACTCCTCGCCACTGTGGCGAACCCAGCTTTCGAACTCCGACACGTCACGCGCCTTGATGCGGCTGATATAGGGCAGCATCCGCTTGCTGGTCAGCTCGGTGCACACCAGTTCGTGGTCGTAGGTCTGGGTTTCCTGATGCTCTCCCGCGCCCTTGCGGGTGTAGTCGCGCCGCCCGGAGATATCGCTCTTGGCGGATTGCACAAACAGCTGCGGCGTCTGCAAATCCAGCGTCTGCATCAGGCGGCGGATGATCTCGAAACTGGGGCGGGTCTGGTTGTTCTCGATCTTCGACAGGGTGGAGCGGCCGATGTTCGCGGCCCGCGCCGCTTCCTCCAGCGTCAGCCCCTTCTCCTTGCGGGATTCGCGAATCATTTTCCCCAGCGCATCACCATCGGGAGCCTCGGCAAACTCCGTCGCGGGGGCGCCGTCTTCCGCGTTGATGGGTTCCATGGGCGTGCAATCTCCTGAGTTTCCCAATGTTTACCCTTCCCCCGGTGATAGGTCAAAGTTTCTATGTAAAAGCAATCGTTGCTTATCGTGGAAAAGTTTCTTAAAGGAAACACACGGGAGAGTTAGGGGCTGTTTTCCCCTGACAGACAATAGTGAGGGGCAGAGATGAGCCTTTATGATCGGATCGTTATCGGTGACGGCCCTGCGGGCTATGTCGCGGTGGACAAACGCTTTTCAACCTCGATGCCTGCTATCGCCAAGACCGGTCCCGAAGGTGCCTTTGTCGGCAAGCGTAAGGAGGCCGTAGGATGAACGTCCCCATGCCGCGGCTCCGCCACCCGGAAAAATCGAAAAAGGCCGATAGTGAGATCCCGCGCAAACCGAAGTGGATCCGCCGCAAGAAAATCGAGAGCGCCGAGTATTTCG
>NZ_JBBLYU010000007.1 GCF_037911135.1 Phaeobacter sp. A36a-5a
CATAGCTCAGATCCGCCTCGCCCGGATGGGCGACATAGGACATCACCGTGAACTGGCCGCTGGTGTCGGGGTTGTCGGGCTGCTCATTGGGATGACGCAGCCCCAGCGCATGGCCCAGCTCATGCAGATAGGTGTTCCAGCTGGTATGCCCCAGTATGGGTCCGATGTTTGGCACATATTGATCGGGGTTGCTGTTGTTGATCCAGAGATCCCCGGCCAGCGACGGGGTACGGCCCAGATCAGCCGGTTCGGGAAAATCGGAAATGAAGCCGAACAGCCCGTCATCGGCGAAATGGGCACTGGCAAAGGTCAGATCCGCCATCCCGCCCTCGGCGGGCATCAGGTTGAGATTGGCCACTTCGTTCCAGGCTGCGACCGCCTGCAACATCATCTGCCGTTCGGCGGGGTCCATGTTCACCGTCGCCCCCTCGGGCAGGTATTCCCCGCCGACGTCATAATCTCCCCAGATCGGGTCATAGTCGTAATAATCCGGCACCGAGGTGATGAACTGATAGCGAATGACGCCGGAGCCATCATGCCAGCCGGTGGCGTCATCTATCAAAACTGCGCGGTAATCCTGATATATCGGCATATCATCCCTGCCTGCTATGATCCCGTTTCCGGGGAGCCTAGCAGGGCGCTGTGTCCAAACCTTTAATTGTTCATGAAATCCCATATGGGCCCGCTGTCAGGCAGCCGCAGAGTGGGTTGGGACCACAATATGTGCCTTTCCCTTGGCATCACCGGCGTCTGGGCGTTAGGACAGGACCACGGCAGCAGATCGGGGGGAGAGGACATGCAGATTGAGGACACGGACCTGCCGGGGGTGAAGATCCTGACACCGGCGCGGTTTGGCGATGCACGGGGGTTTTTCTCGGAATGCTGGAACCGGGCGCGGATGGCCGAGGCGGGGCTCAATTTCGATTTTGTGCAGGACAATCATTCGCTGTCGATGGAGCCGGGCACCCTGCGCGGGCTGCATTTCCAGGCGCCGCCCCATGCCCAGGCCAAGCTGGTGCGCTGCGGCCAGGGGGCGCTGTTTGATGTGGCGGTGGATATCCGCAAGGGCTCGCCCACCTATGGGCGCTGGACCGGGGTGGAGCTGTCGGCGGAAAACGGGCGCCAGCTGCTGATCCCGGCCGGGTTCCTGCATGGGTTCATCACCCGCCTGCCGCATACCGAGGTGCTGTATAAATGCAATAATTACTACGCGCCGGAGTGTGACGGCGGGGTGGCCTGGGACAGCTGCGGCATCACCTGGGGGTTTGACGGCAGCCCGGTCCTGTCCGACAAGGACGCCAGGGCGCCCCGGTTTGAAGATTTCGACAGCCCCTTCGTGTGGGAAGGATAAGAGATGAAGATTTTGGTGACAGGTGGGGCGGGTTTCATCGGCTCGGCCGTCGTCCGACTGGCGGTGGCGCGCGGCCATCAGGTGGTGAACCTCGATGCGCTGACTTATGCCGCCTGTCTGGACAATGTGGCGGCTGTGACGGACAGCCCGCTTTATGCCTTTGAGCAGGTCGATATCCGTGATCGCGCCGCATTAGACACTGTTTTTGCCCGACATCACCCGGATGTGGTGATGCATCTGGCCGCGGAATCCCATGTCGACCGCTCCATCGACGGCCCCGGGGATTTCATCGAGACCAATATCACCGGCACCTATCAGATGCTGGAAGCGGCGCGGAAATACTGGAGCGAGGCGGGCCGCCCGGAGGCCTTCCGGTTCCATCACATCTCCACCGATGAGGTCTATGGCAGCCTGCCTGCCGACCCTGATGTGCTGTTCACCGAAGAGACCGGCTATGATCCGCGCTCGCCCTATTCCGCGAGCAAAGCCGCCAGCGACCATCTGGTGCGCGCCTGGCACGAGACCTATGGGCTGCCGGTGGTGCTGACCAATTGTTCGAACAACTACGGTCCCTTTCATTTCCCCGAAAAGCTGATCCCGGTGGTGATCCTCAATGCGCTGGCAGGCAGGCCGCTGCCGATCTATGGCGATGGCTCCAATGTGCGCGACTGGCTTTATGTGGAAGATCACGCCGATGCGCTGCTCTTGGTGGTGTCCGAGGGGCGCGTGGGGCGCAGCTACAATATCGGCGGCGAGAATGAGCGGAGCAATCTGGAGCTGGTCGAGACGCTCTGTGCGATCCTCGACGAGAAACGGCCCCGGGATGACGGGGGATCTTACAAGGACCAGATCACATTTGTGACCGACCGGCCGGGCCATGATGCCCGCTATGCCATCGACCCTTCCCGTATCCGCGATGAACTGGGCTGGCGGCCCAGCGTCACCGTGGAGGAAGGGCTGGCGCGCACGGTGCAATGGTATCTCGACAATGAGGCCTGGTGGCGCGCGCTGCAAAGCCGCGACGGGGTTGGCCAGCGGTTGGGGACGGGAAAGTGACGGCAGATAGACCACAAAGGGCAGCGCCCGAGCCTGGGCGGGTGCGAAGCGCCCTCCCGTGGGGAGGGTCGGGCGCTGCCCGGCCTAACGGTCGGGCGGTATTTCTTCCGGATAGCGCTCCCTCATGCTGACCGCGCATCTGCCCTCCGGCTATGTTCTGGCACGGCTGGCGCCTGAGAAGCACCGGCTGCTGATGCCCGCCGCGCTCATTGGCGCGGTGCTGCCGGATTTTGACATGCTGTGGTTCCATTTCGTGGATCAGGGCAGCATTCATCATCACCGCTATTGGGTCCATGTGCCCGCTTTCTGGGGGGCTATTGCGGCTCTGATTATGCCGGTTTTGGCCTTGTTTGCCCGCCCCCTGCTGCTCCCGGCGTTGGTGTTCTTTGCCGCCCTCTTCCTGCATATGGTGTTGGACACCATCGGTGGCGGCATCCTGTGGGGCGCGCCGCTTAATGATCATCTCTATACGCTGGTGGAGATACCAGCCAGCCAGCCTCATTGGGTTTTGTCCTTTCTGCTGCATTGGACCTTTGTTCTGGAACTGGCTATCTGGGCTACAGCCTTGTATCTATGGCATAAAGGAAGCCGTATATGATCCTCGTTTTTGGCAAGACCGGCCAGGTGGCGCGGGAACTGGCGGCGCATGATGATATTCTCTGCCTCGGCCGCGATCAGGCGGATCTCACGGATCCTGCGGCCTGCGCCGAGATGATCCGCGCCCATGCCCCTGCCGCGGTGATCAATGCGGCGGCCTATACGGTTGTGGACCGGGCCGAGGCGGAAGAGGACCTGGCCACGGTGATCAATGGCAGCACCCCCGGCGTCATGGCCGAGACCTGCGCCATGCTGGGCATTCCCTTTGTCACCCTCTCCACCGATTATGTTTTCGACGGCAAGGGCAGCAGCCCCTGGCACCCGGATGAGCCGGTGGCGCCGGTCAATGCCTATGGGCGGTCCAAACAGGCCGGGGAGGCCGCCGTGCGCCTGGCCGGGGGGGCTTATGTGATCCTGCGCACCTCCTGGGTGGTCTCGGCCCATGGCAGCAATTTCGTCAAGACCATGCTGCGGCTCGGCCAGGACCGCGACCGGATGCGTGTGGTGGCCGACCAGATCGGCGCGCCGACCCCGGCCCGGGCCATTGCGGCGGCCTGCGTGGAGATCGCCCGCCAGCTGATGACGGCGCCGGAAAAATCCGGCACCTATCATTTTGCAGGCCAGCCCGAGACCAGCTGGGCCGGGGTCGCCACCGAGATTTTCGCCGAGGCGAAACTCCCCTGTGCGGTGGCGGAAATTCCCAGTACGGCCTATCCGACCCCGGCGCGGCGACCGTTGAACTCACGGCTGGATTGCAGCACGCTGGAGAAGGTCTTTGGCATCACACGCCCGGATTGGCGGGCCGGGCTGAGAGATATTCTGAAGGATCTGGGAGCGCAGGCATGACAGCACGTAAGGGTATCATTCTGGCCGGTGGCTCGGGCACGCGGCTTTATCCGATCACCATGGCGGTCAGCAAACAGCTCTTGCCGCTCTATGACAAGCCGATGATTTATTATCCCCTGTCGGTCTTGATGCTGGCGGGCATCCGCGAGATCTGCGTGATCACCACGCCGCAGGATCAGGATCAGTTCACCCGGCTTCTGGGCGATGGCAGCCAGTGGGGCGTTCATCTCACCTATGTGGAGCAACCCAGCCCGGACGGTCTGGCACAGGCCTTTGTGCTGGCCGAAGAGTTCCTGGCCGGCGCCCCCTCGGCGCTGGTGCTGGGGGACAATGTGTTCTTTGGCCATGGCCTGCCGAAACTGCTGGCGGCGGCGGATGCGCAGACCAGCGGCGGCACCGTCTTTGGCTATCACGTGGCCGATCCCGAACGCTATGGCGTGGTGGATTTCGACGCCGAGGGCCGCGCCCGCGAGATCATCGAAAAACCCGCCGTGCCGCCGTCGAACTATGCGGTGACGGGGCTGTATTTCCTGGACGGCAGCGCGCCGCAGCGGGCGCGGCAGGTCACCCCCAGCCCACGTGGTGAGCTGGAGATCACCGATCTGTTGCAGATGTATCTGGACGAAGGCGCCCTCCGGGTGGAGACCATGGGCCGCGGCTATGCCTGGCTGGACACCGGCACCCATGGCTCGCTGCTGGATGCCGGCAATTTCGTGCGCACCCTGCAGGAACGCCAGGGGTTGCAGACCGGCTGCCCCGAGGAAATCGCCTATGAGGCGGGCTGGATCAGCGCCGACCAGCTGCGCACCCGCGCCGAGATGTTCGCCAAAAACGCCTATGGTGCCTATCTGGAACGGCTGCTGGACTGATCAGAGCGCGAACCCGCTCCGCCTCAGGCGGGGCGCAGCAGCCGGATCAGCCGATCCGAGGCGCGGCGGATCTGCTTGGACACCGGCCCCAGCGGCCGCTCATCCGGCTGGACGGCAATCCGGTGCAGAGAGGCCCGCGCGACATCAACCGGAGCTGCCAGCGCCTGCAGGTCTGCGGCGGTGATCCAGCGTTCCTCGCGTTTGGCTAGGCTGTCCTTCTCCGGCTCGAAAGCTTTGCAGAACCGGCGCGGGTGCCCCATCTTGAAGGCCGCCAGCGTTTCCAGCGGATAATCCCACCAGGCGGAGGCCTCCAGTCGGGCGATCAGCGGGGCTGCAAACCGGTATTTCAACACCCGGGCCGGCACGCCGCCAACAACGGCATAGGCTGGCACATCCTTGGTGACGATGGCGCCTGCGGCCACCACCGCGCCATTGCCGATGGTGATCCCGCCGACCATCTGCACCCCGCGCCCATTCTACGGGCCAGTTTTTCGTAATGCGGCCCATAGCTGAACGGGTGGGAGGACACCCGCCGGATCGGGTGCCGGTCCCCCAGAACCCGCAGTCCGGCGGCAATCGAACAGAAGGCCCCGGCGGACCAGTTGCGCGAAGGCGAGTGGCTGTAACTCATGTAACCGATGCTGCTGAGGGGCAGCAGCCCGCCCGATTTCAACCCGTGTCGGGTGAGCGCCGAGAGTTTCAGATCCGGAGGCAGGCTCACCCGTTTGAGGGCGGTCAGGTCCCGTTCGTCACGCCAGGGTTTTGGCATCACATGGCAGTCGGCCAGCAGCCTGCGCATGCTGTCGGTCACACGAAGAGTGGTGGGTTTCATCGCAAATATAGGCTCTAAATAAGGGTTTTGCAGAATAACAATGCGAACCGGGGCCAGGTTTGGGGGCTTCGTGACCACAAAATAAGGCCAGACCACAGAATGGAAACCAAGCCAGAACCGGGAGGAACAGGACAGGGGCAGACTAGCCTCGAGACGCTGCAAGGGCCAGCGCAAAATCTCTGCCTTGGGTTGATTTCTGCGGGTACGGTCTGAGGTGCCGGGCCGCCAGATCGGGCGCGACAGCTCTTGTAGAAGAGAGGCGCCCCGATCTCAGCAGGCGCCGATCAGAGCACCCCGGCGCGGCTGAAGACGCCGAAGAAATTGCCGATGATATTGGAGATGGTCAGCGCGTCGTTCACTGGTGCCTCGGTGGCGATCAGCAGGTCGCCGGAATTGATCTGGAAGCGGCGGGCCGAGAACAACCCGTCGGCCGATGTGAGATCAAGGGTAAAGACCACCCGCGCCTGGCGCGGGCCGCGCTGACCGGGGGCAAGCGCACTGTCGGGGTATTCGCGCAGCACCAGCAGGCCCTGCGGATCGGCGCGGCTGTCCTGAAACCCGCCGGCAACCGACATCGCATCCATCGCCGACATCTGATCCTTGGTGAACGTGTGCAGATCCTCACGGCCGGTGGCGCCAAAGGACAGGAAATAGCGCGCATCCTCTTCCACAAACACCCGGTCACCGCCGCGCAGCAGCGTGTCGCGGCGCGGATCATTGAGCAGGGCCTCCACCGAGGTGCCATAGATGCTGCTGCCGCGCACCAGGCGGATCTGCGGGTTGTTGAGGCTGGCACTGATGCCACCGCCGGCCGCGATCAGCCCCATCACCGTGTAATTGCGATCGGGCATCGGGTAGGTGCCGGGGGTGGTGACGCCGCTGACCAGATCCACCGAATTGCTGCGGCCTTCGGTCATATCGAGCTGCAGCTGGGCCGAGGGAACAATGGTTTCCAGCTCGCGCTGCAGTTTTTCACGGGCCAGATCCGGGGTCAGCCCGTTGACGTTCACATTGCCCACATAGGGCATGAAGATGCTGCCATTGGCCGCCACCGTCACATCCTGCAGCTGCACCATTTTCTCATCCGGGGTGGTCAGCAGGGAATTGTCGCTGCTGTCCCAGATCCGCAGGGTCAGCAGGTCGCCGGGCTGGATGATCTGGGTCTTGGCGCCTCGGGTGGCGCCGATCCATTTCAGCGGGCGCTTGCCGCTCTGGCCGCCGCCGCTTTGCGGTCCGGTTTCGGGCCAATGCGCCACGGTGGGCAGAAAGGCGCGGGTCACCGGATAAAGGGCAAAATCGGCATCCGCATCATCGGCGGTTTTCAGGATCTCTTCGCTGGCGGGAGCGCCACCGGGCAGGCGGCCACAGGCGGCCGGCAACAGGGCAAGGCCAAGAGCGGCAAGCAGGAGGGTGAGGCGGCGCATGAGAGTCCTTGTCCGAAAACGGCTTGATTTTTGTTCTCCGCAAGATACTGGGCATGCAGACTGCGTCAACCGCAAGGGCAACGGTAACAGGGGGGCTGATGCGTTTTCCACCCATATTGATCCCCGCATTGGCTCCGGTATTGATCATGGGCGCCTCGGGGCGGATCGGCGGGCTCCTGCGCAGCCAGTGGAGCGGGCCGGAGCAGGGGCTGCGCTGGCAGCGCCGCCGCCCGCCTGTCGGGACCGGTCCCGACGGCCGGGGCTGGCATGTTTTCGAGCCGCTGGCAGAGCCCGAAGCGCTGCTGCAGGCGGCGGTGGGCTGTGCGGCGATCCTCTGCCTGGCGGGGCCGGTGCCCGGCGGCACGGCGGGCGGCGATCTGAGGGCGGGCCAGCTGGTGCAGCATCGCGACCTGGCGCTGGCTGCGCTGGAGGCCTCCGCGCGGGCGCGCGACGCAGGAGCAGGGGCAGGGGCGCCACGGGTGCTGCTGGCCTCTTCGGCGGCGGTCTATGGCGCGACCCCCGGCCCGCTGCGGGAAGACACCCCGCTGGCGCCGCTGGCCCCCTATGGCGTCGCCAAGGCCGAGATGGAACAGGCCGCCTGCGCCCGCGCCACAGAGCTGGGACTGGATGTCACCCTGCTCAGGATTGGCAATATTGCCGGCTTTGATGCCATTCTTGGTGGCTGGCGGGCCGGGTTCCGCCTGGATCAATTTGCCGATGGGCAGACGCCGCGGCGCAGCTATATCGGCCCGCGGACCCTGGCCGAGGTGCTGGCCGCCCTGATCGCCAGCCCGGCGCTGCCACAGGTGCTGAACATCGCCCAGCCCGGGCTGGTGGCAATGGGCGATCTGTTGCAGGCGGCGGGGCTGGAGTTTGCCCGCAGGCCCGCGCCGGGTGACGCCATTGCCGAGGTGCAGCTTGACGTCAGCCGGCTGATCGGGCTTTTGACGCCAGAGCCTGCACCCGCCGCAGATCTGCCAGCTTGCCTGCCTGTTGCCACAGCGACTGATCTGGTGGCCGAGGCGCGCGGACTGGGCCTGTTGTCCCCTTCCGTTTCCGATAAGGATCCCCGCATATGACCTGGCGCAAACGCCTCTTTGATCTCTTCTTTGCCAGCCTTCTGGTGGTGGTGCTGGGTCCGGTGCTGCTGGCGCTGATGGCCTGGCTGCTGCTGAAGGAAGGCCGCCCGCTGTTTTATGTGGCCGAGCGGATGAAGGGCGTCGATCAGCCCTTTGCCTTGTGGAAACTGCGCACCATGCAGGTGGTGGACCAGGATACCGGCGTCTCCGGCGGCGACAAATCGGCCCGCATCACCAAAACAGGCGCCTGGCTGCGCGCCCGGCGGCTGGATGAGTTTCCGCAGCTGTGGAACATCCTCAAGGGGGATCTCTCCTTTGTCGGGCCGCGCCCGCCGCTGCGCCAATATGTCGAGGCCAACCCCGACCTCTATGCCCGGGTGCTGAAATCGCGCCCCGGCGTCACCGGCCTGGCCTCAATCACCTATCACCGGCATGAGGCCGCCCTGCTGGCGCGCTGCACCACCGCCGAGGAAACCGATCAGGTCTATTCCCGCCTCTGCGTGCCGATGAAGGCGCGGCTGGACCTGATCTACCAGCGCCACCAGAGCATGTGCTACGATTTTGACCTGGTGTTTCAGACTATCGGCAACCTGTTCCGGCGCGGCTGAGAACAGGTCTGCGGGGATCCGATGATTCGCCCCCCGGAGCGGCCGTTTCCCGCCGGACGGGCCCATATCGCCCCCCCCGGAGCGGCAGGGGACCCGCCACCTCCGCCACTCCGGCGGCACCGGGGCCTTCAGAACCGGCATCAAGGCTCGGGGCAGGTCACCGGCGCGGCAAAACGGGCAAATCACCGGGCAAATCACCGGCAGGCGGCGCTTTTTTGCTGGTTGCGGTTTTGTATTAGCCCCTAAATGGGTCTAAAGTGATCTCCGGATGACCTTTGGATGTTTCAGGCTGGATTTCCTGGACAGGGCCCGAAGGTTGGACCAAAGAAACATAGGCCCGCAGCCAGAGAGACCCAGCGCATGAGGGTCCGGGGACCTGCTGCGGGGATTGATAAAAACACATTTGAAACGATGTGCATCGGGGTGACTTCGGCGCGACATCGGGACATATCGACGGGCCGCCCCGGACTGCAGGCGGCCACCGGGGACTGGAAGCGGGGACGGCCAGGGATGTTCAATCTGATCAGTGCGCTGTCACGCAAACAGAAATCATATATCTTTCTCACCATTGATCTCACCCTGATCCCGCTGGCGCTGTTCCTGACCTTTCTGGTGCTGCCGCTGCCGGGATCGGCGCTGGCCACCTTGGCGGCCATGCTGCCGGTGCTGCCCTATGTGCTGGCGCTGGCGGCGGCGGTGGCGCTGTGGCTGGGGCTGCCCAAGGTGCAGCTCAACGCCTATGAGCGCCATGCCGTCGGGCTGACCGCGCTGCTGGCCTCGATCACCGCCGCAGCCACGGCGGGGCTGACGCTGCTGTTTGGCCCGGATCTGCCGCCCGGCACCCATGTGGTTTTTGCCACCACCTATTTTCTCTGCCTTCTGGCCGCGCGGGCGCTGCTCTATCAGGTGGTGGTGGCGATCTACCGGCGCGCCCAGCCGCGCTGCCGGGTGCTGATCTACGGGGCCGGCACCACCGGCGCCCAGCTGGCCCAGGCGCTGAAGGCCCATGACGGCATTGATCCTGTCGCCTTTGTCGATGACAATACCTCGCTGCAGGGGGTGACGCTGGTGGGGCTGCCGGTGTTCCCGCCCGCCCGCATCGCCGAGCTGGCCGAGGCCCGCCAGGTCAAACGGGTGCTGCTGGCGATGCCCTCGCAGAGCCAGCCGAAACAGGCCCAGATCATCCAGCGCCTGCAGCGGATCGGGCTGGAGGTACAGGCGCTGCCCTCCTTTGCCCAGCTCATCGGCGAAGAGGCGCTGGTGGACAAGCTGACACCCGTCGCGCCGCAGAATTTCCTCGGTCGGGCCACCCGCGATGTGCCCCTGCAGGAGGCCAGCGGGTCCTATCAGAACCGGGTGGTGCTGGTCTCCGGCGCCGGCGGGTCCATCGGCTCCGAACTCTGCCGTCAGGTGCTGGCCTGCCGGCCGCGCAAACTGGTGCTCTACGAGCTGTCGGAACTGGCGCTTTACACCATCCATCAGGAGCTGGAGCAGCAGCTGGAAGGCACCGGTATCGACCTGGTGCCGGTGCTGGGCTCGGTCACCGATCCGCGCCAGGTGCGCATGGTGCTGGCCGATCACGGCGTGCAGGTGGTGCTGCATGCGGCGGCCTATAAACATGTGCCGCTGGTGGAGGCCAACCCGCTGCCCGGTCTGGCCAATAATGTCTTTGGCACGCAAACCCTGGCCCGCGCGGCGGCGCGCAGCGGGGTGGAACGCTTTATCCTGATTTCCTCGGACAAGGCGGTGCGCCCGACCAATGTGATGGGCGCCTCCAAGCGGATGGCGGAACTGGTGGTGCAGGATCTGGCCACCCGCAATCCCGGCACCATCTTCACCATGGTGCGCTTTGGCAATGTGCTCGGCTCCTCGGGGTCGGTGGTGCCGCTGTTTCAGGAGCAGATCAGCCGCGGCGGGCCGGTCACCGTCACCGATCCGCGCGTCAAACGCTATTTCATGACCATCCGCGAGGCGGTGCAGCTGGTGCTTCAGGCCGGCGCCGAGGCGCTTGGCGGCGAGGTCTTTGTGCTCGACATGGGCGAGCCGATCTCGATCCTGCAGCTGGCCCGTCAGGTCATCGAAAGTGCCGGCTATTCGGTGCGCGACGATGAGGATCCCGACGGCGATATCGCCATCGAGATCATCGGGCTGCGCCCCGGCGAAAAGATGCAGGAAGAGCTGACGCTGAGTTCGGACCTGATCACCACCCGCCATCAGAAGATCTTCTGCGCCCGCGAGGCGGTGCTGTCGGAAATCGAGGTCGCCGCGCTGATCCGCGGATTGCGCCAGGCAGTGGCAGCAGGAGACGAAGGCGCGGCCCGGGCGCTGATCAAACGCTGGGTCGAGGGCTACCGCACCCCCGAAGAGGCGCGCAAGACCTCCTGACGACCCGGTGTCCTGTCACATCGCCCGTCGCGCTGACGGACAGCGCCGACAACCGGGGATGGCAACTGGGGGCGGGAACTGGGGAGCGGTCATCGGGAGGAATGCGCAGACACTATAGTTTGCCGGTCACAGGTCGATCTCCGGCAGGCGTCGGCGCTGGCCAGATCGTTGATCCGCCTGCGGCTTTTGTGGTCTAACCGGGCCAACCGCGCCCCCGGGGCGCAGAGCTGCGGATCGGCCCGCCGATTCTCGGACCCTCCGAAGCCCCGACCAGACAACAAGGCAGCCCGCCCGTGATCTTTGCTCTTCGATCTTTCCGCGCTTCGGTGCTTCTGCCCTCTGCCTGTGTGGCTGTGCTGGGTCTCAGTCCGGGTCTGGGTGCAGGGGCCGCACAGGCGCAGGATGCGCTCACCGCGCCCAAGCCGGAGGCCCCGCGCTTCAAACCGCTGCCCGCCCCCAGCCTCAATTTCTACGGCTCCCCCGGTCTGGTGGACATGCCAAGCGCCGAAATGCTGCCGGACGGGCAGTTTGCCGCCACCTATTCCTGGTTTGGCGGTCAGGCCCGCTACAATCTGACCTTTCAGGCCACGCCCTGGCTCAGCGCCGCGTTCCGCTACAATGGCATCCAGACCAATGGCGCGCGGATTGCCGGCTTCTCCACCTATTATGACCGCGGCTTTGACGTGCGGCTGCGGCTGCTGCGCGAGGGGCGCTATCGTCCGGCCGTGACCCTGGGCCTGCAGGATTTTGCCGGCACCGGGATTTATGCCGGCGAATATATCGTCGCCACCAAGAATTTTGACACCCCCGCCCTCAGCCATCGCAGCGGGGCCGGGCGGCTGAAGCTGACCGCCGGTCTGGGCTGGGGACGCCTGGGCACCAGCGGATCCATCGGCAGCCTGGCCGGCAGCAGACCGGGGTTCACGGCCGGCAGTACCGGCGGTGAACTGTCCTATGACCAGTGGTTTCGCGGCGAGATGGCGCCTTTTGCAGGCATCGAATGGCTGCCCAATGACCGCTGGGGGCTGAAGGCGGAATATTCCTCCGATGCCTATGTGCTGGAGACCGGCGCTCCGAATGTGTTTGAGCGCAAATCCTCCTTCAGCTTCGGCGCCGAATACCAGGCCAGACCGGGGCTGCGGCTGGGGGCCTATTACCTCTATGGCTCGGAACTGGGGGTGACCGCGCAGATCCAGCTCAATCCGAAACACCCCCCCCAGCCGATGCGGGTGAGCGCGCCGGTGCCGGTGGCGCCGCGCAGCAGCTGGGCCACCGAGGAGGCCCATTGGAGCCGCGACTGGGCCCGGAGCACCCGCGCCAAGACCACCCTGCGGGATCTGATGAGCGCGGCGCTACAACAGGATGGGCTCATTCTTGAGGCGCTGACCCTGCCCGCAGATGGCACCGAGGCCGAGCTGCGCTATCGCAATCCCCGTTACCGCGCCCAGACCCTGGCCATCGGCCGCGCCGCCCGCGCCATGGCACGGCTGCTGCCGCCCTCGGTGGAGACGCTGAAAATCGTGCCGATGCGCGGTGGGCTGGCGCTGTCGCAGGTGGTGATCCGGCGCAGCGATCTGGAGGCGCTGGAACATCACCCCGACGCCACCGAGGCGCTCTGGGCGGTGACCGGCCTGCAGGAGGCAGGCCCGCTGGCCGGGGAGGCGCTGGTCGCGCAGGATCTCTACCCGGCGTTTTCCACCTCCATCAGCCCCTATACCGCGCCGTCCTATTTTGACCCGGATCTGCCGTTCCGGCTGGATGTGGGGGTGGATCTGAAGGCCTCTTATGCGCCCGCCCCGGGCTGGCGCATCGCGGGCACCCTCCGCCAGCGGGTCTGGGGCAATGTGGCAGACGGGCGCGCCTCCAATTCGGTGCTGCCACGGGTGCGGACAGATGCGAGGGAATATGCCCAATTCGGCACTACGCTGAAAAACCTCTATGTCACGAAGCAATGGCAGATGGGGCGGGATCTCTATGCCCGCAGCACCGTCGGTCTGTTTGAAAGCATGTTTGGCGGCGTCTCGGGCGAGCTGCTGTGGAAACCGGTCTCCAGCCGTCTGGCGCTTGGGATTGAGACCAACTACGTGGTGCAGCGCGATTACGATCAGCGGCTGTCGTTTCGCGATTACAAGACCTTCACCGGCCATGCCTCGGCCTATTACCAGCTCGACAAAGGCTACCATATGCAGGTGGATGCCGGGCGCTATCTGGCCGGCGATTATGGCGCCACCTTCAGCCTGGACCGCGAATTTGCCAATGGCTGGCGGGTCGGCGGCTTCTTTACCCTCACCGATGTCTCCTCCGAGGATTTTGGCGAAGGCTCCTTTGACAAGGGCTTCCGCTTCAGCATCCCGCTGGACTGGCTTCTGGGCAAACCCAGCCGCAATACATTTGGCATGGTGGTGCGCCCGACCCAGCGGGATGGTGGCCAGCGGGTGCATGTCCCCGACCGGCTTTATGGACAAATCCGCGAGGCCCACCGCGCGCAGCTGACCCGGCAACGGGCGAGGATCTGGGAATGATGATGTCTGCAACGGGTCACCCCCGGGGGCGTCTGGCCCCGTTTGTCGCCCTGCTGGGGCTGCTGGCGCTGACCGCCTGTAGCCGCGGACCGGACGCGCCGCCCCTGCAGGTCGAACTGCTGCGCAACCTGTCGGACCGGGTTGGCGCCCGGCTGGCCGGGGGCCGGGCGGATCCGGCCGCGCGCCCGCCGCTGACCCGCGCCGGTCTGGATGAGATCAAGGACCCCTATATCGAGGTCACCATCGAGAAAAACGATGTCTTTGCCTATCTGTCGCGCCAGCAGCTGCGCCGCGATGACAGCCCCGGCACGGTGGCGGTCTGGCGCACCGAGGATAATATCAGCCTGACCCTGCGCAACGGCGTTCTGGTGGCCACCCGCAACCTTGGCAATGACATCCTGTCCAGCTCCGCCCTGGTGGCGGGGGAGACCGGTGGACCCCTGCGCAGCGGCGCCCGGCGCTATCATATCCGCGGGCTCGACAATGACGCCTGGCAGCTCGACATACTCTGCAGCCGCCGCGATCTCGGGGCTGATCCGGTTGTCATCGTGGAGCTGCGCTACCCGACCCGCCACATCGAGGAACGCTGCCAGCCCAGCCAGCCGGGGCGCGGCGGCGAGATCGTCAATGACTACTGGGTAGATTCGCGCAGCGGCCGGGTCTGGCAGTCGCGCCAATGGGCAGGCCCCAATGTGGGCTATCTGCGCATCCGTCAGCTGACCACCGGCGGCTGATCCGGCCCCGGAGGCTATGAAAAACAGGCGGTTTGGAGCCAGATCCGCCCAAATGAGCGATATCTCGGCAACGTCGGAAAAAAAATTCCAGTCCCCGGGATATTGCTGCTAAAAGCTGCGTTGAATTCAAAGGGTAACTCACCTACTCTCAGCTCAACGGTCTCCAAAGGAGTTTTGGATTATGAACAAGTTCTTCGCAGCACTCGCCCTGGCCACCCTGGCCGCAACCACCACCGCCTCCGCTCAGGAAGAAGGCACCCCGACCCTGCTCGGCGGTACCGGCCTTGAGCAGGGCACTCTGATTGCAGGCGGCGTTGCCGCTGCGGTCATTCTGGGTGTGATCCTGAACGACGACGACGAAACCAGCACCACCACCACCACCAACTGATCGCTTGCGATCTGATGGGGTGCGGCAGGATCTGACCTCCGCCCGGCGCGCCTGAGCAGGGCAGGGTGTGGATCCCAGGCTGACAGCGTCTCAGGAATACCCATCCTCGCGATGGAAAGAAGCGGGCCACTGGCCCGCTTTTTGCGTCTGGATCGTCTCTGCGATTGATGGCTCCGACGGCGGGCGTCACCCCACCCGCCGCAGAAAGGCCCTTGTGCGCGGATCCTGTGGCGCGTCAAAGATCTGCGCCGGCGGGCCCTGTTCGACAATCCGCCCACCTTCCATGAAGACCACGCGATCGGCGATCTCACGGGCAAACTGCATCTCATGGGTGACGATCAGCATGGTCTGGCGCTCTTCGGCGACCTTGCGCATCAGCGCCAGCACCTCGCCCACCCATTCGGGATCCAGCGCCGAGGTCGGCTCGTCAAACAGCATCAGCTCGGCCCCCAGCGCCATGGCGCGGCCAATGCCGACGCGCTGCTGCTGGCCGCCCGACAGGCTGGCGGGATAGGCATCGGCCTTCTCCGCCAGACCGGTCTCCGCCAGGATCTCCAGCGCGCGGGCGCGGGCTGTGTCGCGGGGCTGCTTCTGAACGGTGACCAGCGCCTCCATGATGTTTTCCGCCGCCGTCTTATTGGCAAACAGCGCATAGTTCTGAAACACGAACCCCGTGCGCCGGCGCAGGGCCAGGATCTCTGCCTTGCTGGCGCGGGCGGCATCCACCGCCAGATCGCCGATGCGGATCAGACCGGCATCGGGGGCATCGAGGAAATTCAGGCAGCGCAGCAGCGTCGATTTGCCGGTGCCCGACGGGCCGATGATGACGATACGCTCGCCGGGCTGGATGGTCAGATCGATGCCATCCAGCACCACCGCGTCGCCAAATGTCTTGCGCAGCCCGGTGATGGAAATCGCGGTGTCGGATCTTGCATCGCTCATCGTGCATAGGCCTTGTTCAGATGGGTCTCCAGGAGCCGCTGCGCCAGCGACAGCGCCTCCACCAGAATCCAGTAGATCACCGCCACCACCAGGAAGGCCTCGAAATAGAGGAAACTGCCTGCGGCCTCTTTCTGGGTCGCCCCCATCATTTCAGTGACCCCCAGCGTAAAGGCAAGCGAAGTGCCCTTGATCATGTCGATGAAGTAATTGACCAGCGTCGGCGCCGCGATCCGGGCCGCCTGCGGCAGCACGATACGGCGCATCATCTGGCCGCGGGTCATGCCGATCGACTGCGCCGCCTCCCATTGGCTGCGATCCACCCCCAGAATGGCGGCGCGGATGCTTTCGGCCATATAGGCAGCAAAATGCAGGGTCAGCCCCATGATTGCCGCGGTGACCCCGTCAATCTGGGTCAGCACCGACAACACCTGCGGCAGCCCGTAGTAGAACAGGAACAGCTGCACCAGAAGCGGCGTGCCGCGAAAGAAGCTGATGAACAGCACCACCAGCTGGTCCAGCACCGGGATCCGCAGCACCCGTTCCACCGCCAAGAGGGACGCCAGCACCAGTGCCAGCGCCATGGCCACCACCGCCATGAACAGCGTCAGCGGCACATAGCTCAGCAGCACCGGCACCAGCCCCAGCATATAGGCGAGGTCCAACCCCTGCATTTACCGGCTCACTTCTCGACCGCTGCGGTGGCAACCGTGATATCGGTGCCGAACCATGTCTGCGAGATCTCGGCCAGCCTGCCGCTGTCGCGCAGCCGGGTCAGCGCCGCATCCACACGGTCGCGCAGCGCCAGCCCCGCCTCGTCCTGACGGAACGGCAGGGCATTGCGGATCTCGGAGAAGGGCGCGCCGGCCAGCGCCAGCGGCAGCGGGCTTTCCTGGATCAGCTGGGCCGAGGACACCCGGTCCATCACAAAGGCATCGACCCGCCCCAGTGCTGTATCCTGGGCGATATTGGCCTCATAGGTCTTGATCTCGATCTTGTCGGCCTCCGGCAGGTTGCGCAGCAGCGCCTCGAAGTTGGAGCCGAGGTTCACCGCCACGGTCTTGCCCGCCAGATCAGCAGGGCCTGCGATACTGTCCTCATTACCGCGTTTCACCACCACCTGGGCGCCATCAATGACATAGGCTTGGGTAAAGGCGAATTTGGCGCTGCGCTCGGGCGTGATGGTGATCTGGTTGGCGATGGTGTCGATACGCCCGGCATCCAGCGCGCCGATCAGCCCGGAGAAGGACATGGTGACAAATTCCACCTCAAGGCCGGTTTCCTCGGCCACCGCATTCATCACATCCACTTCAAACCCCTGCAGCACATCCTGCCGCACGAAGGTAAAGGGGAAATAGCCGCCCGACATGCCGACCCGCAGCGTGTCGGAGGCAAGGGCTGAGGAGGCGGACATCAGGCTCACGGCGATGGCCGCAGTGCGGGCAAGCCGGACAAATGGTTTCATCATGACAAGGGAATCCTTTTGAGTTCGGCCCCGACCTAATCCCCCTGCCGCCGGGGACCAAGATGTCGCAGGCCCGGAAATGACAAATAAGCCCGCCTGTTCGCAGCCAGACGGCAGGCAGAGAACCAGCCTACGGAACAGACGCCGCAAAGCGGGAACTTGTTCCCTTGTTGGGTCGATTTTCTCGGGTTTGTTCCGATCCGGGCCGGAATGCGCCCGGATCTGAGCGGGATCAGCCGGTTTTCCCATCTGCCGAATGCGCCATCAGGCGCGCCATGTGGCGGGCCAGCTGCTGCACATTGGGTGGCTGCAGGATCGACAGATGTGATCCCGGCACCTCGATCAGCTCAAACCCGGCCTCGGCCACCGGCGCCCAGCCCAGCCCCTGGGCCAGCCCTTCGGAGCTGTCAAAAAGATCGTCGCCGGCCCGGAACACGGTCAGCGGCGTGGCCAGCGGCTCCGGCGCGTAATGTTCCACCGACTGCTGGTTTGCCGCGATCAGCGCGTCGATCGTCAGCTTGCCGCCGCCGGTCCACTCCAGCCGCCGCCGCTCAAAGGAATTGCGCAGGGTCTCAATCCGATTGGCCACGATATGGCGCAGATAGGCAGGCCCCATACGCCGGAGCAGCTGCAGATGGGCGCCCAGCCTGGCCCGGCCCTGTACCCGGCTGCGCCCGGCCGGCCCTTCGGCATCAAACAGCGCCACCAGCCCCAGCTCGCGCCCCGCCGCCAGCAGCTGACGCGCCAGTTCAAAGGCGAAATAACTGCCCAGAGACACCGCCGCCAGATGCACAACCCCGCTGGGGTAATGGGTCTGGATCTCGTCCAGATACATCTTGGCGGTGGTCCGCACCCCGGTGGGGGTGTCATCATCCAGCAGGCCGATACTCAGCCCGTAGACCGGCTGGTCGGGGCCAAGGGCACGGGCCAGCGGGCGATAGAATTCCTCGTTGCGGCCCAGCACATGCACGCCAAACAGCGGCGGCCGCGCCGCGCCATCCTGGATGATCACCAGATGATCGGGCAGGCTGTGGCCTTCCGGTGTTTCCGGCGCGCCGGTCTGTTCCCCGTTCTGCTCCGACTCCAGCGCCGCCGCCAGGGCGCGGGGGCTGGGGGTCAGATGCAGCGCCGCCAGGCTCCGCCGCTGGCCCAGATCCGCCTCGATCCGGCCAATCAGCCGCATCGCCAGCAGCGAATGGCCGCCGCGGTCATAAAAACTGTCATCCGCCGCCAGATCGGGCTGGCCCAGGATATCGGCCATCATCTCCGTCAGCTGCCGGGCCAGCGGCGAGGGCGGGGCAGAGGTGTCAACCGCCGCTCCGGCGTCCCGCCGCAGACGCAGACCGAGCGCCCCTGCGGCCTGCTCCGGGGCGGGCAGGGCGGCCATGTCGATCTTGCCCCCTGCGGTGCGTGGAAACTCTGCCAGCGCCACCAGCGCCGGGCGCATATGGGCGGGCAGATCGCGCTGCACCACCTGCTGCAACGGGCCGAGATCCCATTGGCCATCGCCCGTCTGCGCCACGCCCCGGACCCAGCAGCAGAGCTGCGCCGCAGGCCCATCCTTGCCCCGGACCGCCGCCAGCGCCTGCACCCCGGGACAGGCGCGCTCCAGCACCTGTTCGACATGGCGCAGATCAATGCGAAAGCCGCGCAGCTTGACCTGCCGGTCCTGCCGCCCGAGAAAGGCCAGCGTGCCATCCCCCCGCCAGGCAGCGCGATCCCCGGTGCGATAGATCCGCGCCGCCGCGCGCTCCGCTGCAAAGGGGTCGGGCCGGAACGCCCGCGCGGTGTCCTCGGGGCGGCCGATATAACCATCGCTCACCGCCAGGCCGCCAATCCACAGATCCCCGGCCACCCCTGCGGGGGCCAGGCTGCCATCAGCGGCCAGCACATAGGCGCGGGCATGGGCGGTGGGGCGGCCGATGGGCACATCCTCCTCCGCATCAACCGGGCCGCCCGGATCATGCAGCGTGCAGGTGATGGTGGTTTCCGTCGGCCCGTAGCCATTGAGCCAGCGCACCCCCGGCGCCAGCTGCTGCCAGCGCGCCAGCGCCTGCGGGCTGACCTGCTCCCCGCCGACGATCACCAGCCGCACCGAGGGCGGCAGGCTGCGGCCACTGTCGGCCATCACATCGCACAGCACATGCCAGAAGGCGGTCGGCAGGTTCAGCACCGTCAGCTCCAGCGCCGCCACCCGGTCCAGAAACAGCCCCGGCGCGCCGATCATATCGGGCGCGCGCAGCACCACGCAGGCGCCGGCCAGGAGGCTGGGCAGCACCTCCTCGATGGCGACATCAAAGGACAGGCTGGCAAATTGCAGCATCCGGTCGCTGGCCTGGAGGTCAAAGGCGGCGGTGATGGCGCTGGCATGGGCCAGAAGCGCCCGCATCGGCACCCGCACCCCCTTGGGTTTGCCGGTGGACCCGGAGGTATAGATCACATAGGCCAGCCGCGCCGGATCCGGCGCGGGGCGGATCGGCGCTGCGGACCGGGGCTGCGCCTGCCCGGCCCCGGGCGGGATCCAGACCAGCCCGTTTGAGGTCAGCGCCGTCTCATGTTGAGGAGCCTGATCGGCGGATTCACTCATGTCAGAGCCTGAAACGGTGCCATGATCCGGCCCGCCGATGCCCAGCCGGGTGCCGCTGTCCTCCAGCATATGGGCCATCACCGCCGCCGGGTAGGTGGGGTCCACCGGCAGGAAGGCGGCGCCAACCTTCAGCACCGCCAGCATCGCAATGATGAACTCCGGGCTGCGCGGCAGGCAGATGGCAATGATATCGCCGGCCTCCGCCCCCTGCGCCTGCAGAACCCCCGCCAGCTGATCGGCGCGGGCCTGCAGATCTCCATGGCTCAGCAGCGCCCCGTCCGGGGCCATCTGCAGGGCCGGGGCCTCAGGCGCCCGCGCCGCCGTGGCCTCCAGCCGGGTTGCCATACAGGGCGGGGCCGCTGCCATATCCTGCGCCAGCCTCTGCGCAAGCACCGGATCCGGGCGGCCCTGTCGCACCAGCTGCGTGACCTCCGCCTCCGGCAGCATCCCCAGATCGCGCAGGGCCATGCCCGTGGGCGCCGTGGCGAGGCTCTGCAACAGCTGGCACAGGTGATCCAGCATCCGCTCCACCTGTGTGCCCGGCAGCACCTCGGGATCATATTCCAGCATCAGCAGCGGCTGTTCATCGCCATAGACCGCCAGGGTCAGCGGCATCGCGCCCTCTTCGCGCAGTTCCACCCGGCGGTGCCGCCAGGGGGTCTGCGGATCGGCGCCGCCGAGGCTGCGCATCCGCTCGTTCAGACTGTCGCGTTCGAACATCACCATGCTGTCAAACAGCGGCACGCTGCCCGGCAGCCCGCACCAGCCGCGCATATCCGCCAGCGCGGCATGTTCATGATCGCGCAGCGCCACCGCATCGCGGCGCAGGCGCGCCAGCAGCCCGTCAACCGTCTCGCCCCCCGACAGATGCAGATACAGCGGCACCGTATTGATCAGGCAGCCCACCGTGCGCCCGCAGCCCTCCAGAAGATAGCGCCCCGATCGGGTGACCCCGAAGAGCGCCGTTTCCCGCCCGCTCCAGCGCGCCACCAGAAGCCCCCAGGCGGCATGGACCATATTGGCCAGGGTGGCCGCGCCGCCGCCCTCTGTCGCCGTGACCGCGCCTGCGCGCTGCATGAGGGCGCGGCGCAGCTCGGTCGGCAGATGTCGCTGCAGGATCCGCTTGCGCCCGGGGCTGTCCTGCGGTGTGTCGGCCGACAGATCCGCCAGCCGGGCAATCTGATTGGGGGTTTCGAATCCCTTGAGGTGATCCTGGAAAAACGCCCGACTTTCCGCCCGCCCCGAGACCTCCGCCACGGCCGGGCTGAAGGCGTCAAAACCGGTCACCGGCGCGGTCTCGGCAGGCAGATCGCCCGCGCTCAGCGCCGCAAAGACATCCTCCAGCACCACCGCCATGCTGCGGCCATCGACCAGCACGTGGTGGATGGTCCAGACCATCACCGACCGCTCCGGCCCCAGCCGCGCCAGCAGCACCCGCCAGGACACCGCCTGCTCCAGCGCGCAGCCCCGGTTGCGATCCTCGGCCAGGAACCGTTCCAGCCGGGCGGTCTGATCCTCCGCCCCCAGCCCCTGCCAGTCCTCGGTCTCTACCGTGACCTGCGCCGCGGCCACGGCCACCGGCGCCACCTGCAGCACCGGCTGCGGGCGGCCCTGCCACAGCACCGCGCTGCGCAGCACCGGATGGCGGGCGCAGACCTGCTGCCAGGCCGCCTGCAGCGCCTCGGGCGCGGGCGCCTCGGCGTCCAGATGCACCACGATCTGTTCCAGATTGACCCAAGGTCGGCCGGCAGCCGCGCTTTCATAAAGCAGCCCCTGCTGCATCGGCGTCAGGGGGATATCCCGCGCCCCGTCCACCACAGACGCTGCCTGAAGATCCGTCTCGCCCATCGCAGATGTCGAGCCAGGCTTAGCTGCCTGTGAAGTACCGGTCATGATGCCCCCTACCTGGCATCGGGCCTGGGCCAACCCGCGCCATACTTTCGATCCTGTGCCGCGCCCAGGTGGTCTGGGTATCACGTCACTCTTAACATCCACCTGTCTGCGGCCCTTCCAGCCCGGCTTCCGATGATGCCGACCGCAGGGCCAAAGGCTACCAGATCAAACGGCAGACGAGCAATAAAACACCACCCGGCCACGATCACATCTCCGTCTGATCCGGCAAGATAGGGAATTTGTCGCACCCCGGTTCGGAATGTGCTCCGGGTATAAAAAGCTCCTTAATCAATCTTATGTTAAATTATTGCACATTCACCGCGTCGCGGCGATATATTCAGCGGGCAGATGTGACAAAGGCCGCCTGTCAGGCGGCCTTTGTATCTGGGTTCGGCATGACACCAGCAGCAGCGGATCATTCCGCCGGGGTTTTCTGGGCAACCAGCTCCCCCAGCACCTGCTCCAGCGCCGCCGCGTCGCCGCCGCGCAGGCAGGTCAGCACTGTCCGGGGCAGACGGCGCTTGGCGCGCAGCAAAGGGGTCACCGGGCGCTTGCTGTCATGGGACAGCTCGGCGTTGATCAGCCGCGATCCGGCCGCCGCGCGCAGCCGCTCCACATGAGCCAGATCCAGCGGATGATCGCCGTGGATGGCATAGATCCGGGCCGCCCGGTCACAGCCGCTGCAGCCATCGCGGTAGCCACTGCTCCAGTCCAGCTTGCGCGCCGCCGGGAAACGGGTCTCTCCGGGGATCAGATCCTCGGCCAGGGTGGTGATCGGCTGCAGCGCCACCACGTTTTTCGCGCCGATCAGGTCGGCAAAGGCCATGGCGCCAAAGGCCCCCATACCGGAGCCCAGCACATGCACCTTGTCAAACCCAGCCATCCAGGCGCGGGTGTCCGGTGCCCGGAAATACTGTTCCAGATCCAGCGGACGGTACCAGTTCTGCTGATGCGGCAAGACCGACAGCACCGCATAGCCGGATTTGATCAGGAAACGCTCGCCAAAGCCCGGACGCAAGGGATCCTTGCGGTCCAGCGCCTGGCCTGCCCCTTCAAAGGTGACAACCAGCTCCCGCGCGCCCTCCGGATGCAGCCGCCGCATGGCATAAGACGGGGTCAGCGTGGTGGTGGGCCACAGCCCCTCTGGCAGCGCTTCTTCGGGGGCCATCTGGCTGCGGATGGCGCCCAGATGGCCTTGCCGGTCCACCGCAGGCACCGGCTGCGGCTCGTCGGGCACGATGGTGTCGACCTCCAGCCCGTGTTCGGCCAGCGCCGCCACATATTCGGCATGCCGCTGGCGATAGGTCGCCTTCATCGTGTCCAGCATCTCGGGCGACAGATATTCATCCAGCGTCGCCTTCAGCCCCTTGCGCATGAATTTCTGCGTGTTCAGCGCCGGCAGGCCGAAATGTTCGGTCAGCTCGGCCACCCGGTTGTCATGCTTGAGGAAAATCGCCGGCTGACCCGCCTGCAGGGCCGCCACCCCGCCATGGAAGCGGTCGCCGATATAGACATCATGCAGCATCGCCGCCTGCCGCCAGGCGCCAGCCTCGGAGAAGTAATAATAGCGGTTGAAATCGACCTTATGGCCGCATTTGCGGCTCAGCCAGCGATTGAGCATCTCGGGCTGGGCAATATTATTGCCCTCATTATAGCCAAACCGGTCCGTGATGAATTTACCATAGGCAAAGATCTCATCCTGGAACACATAAGAGGCGTCGATCTTGTCGAACGCCTTGGCCAGTTCGGTGCCGCGTTCAACGATGGCGCCGTCGCGCATGGAGAAATGGCCTGCGGTCATCACATTGGCCTGACGCCCCTTGGCCTGGGCCGCGGCCCCGTCGATGGCCATGATCGACTGCGGATAGACATAGAGACTGGGGCAGCCCAGCACGGTGGTGTTCTCCAGCCCGTTGTTGGCCAGCCACTCTGCCGTCTGGGTGCCGCGCACCCCAAACAGATTGGCCCGTTCATTGAGCAGCGCCAGAAGATCGCGGTTGCCCGGCAGCAGGTCCTCAAACGCATGGCTGCCCTGCATCCCGGCCCCCAGCACCACAAAAGGCACCCGCCCATCCAGCGCCTCCAGCGCGGTAAACAGCCGGATACCATCGTGATTGGGGCGGATGAAATTGGCCAGTGACACCACGATCATGTCGAAATGCTCGGCGATGGTCTCGGCATAGCCCTCACCGAGGTTTTTCTGCAGATTGGCGATATTGCCCACCGCCGACCCATCCGGGTCCTTGCGCAGGCTGCGCGCCGGGGCTTCGGCATGGATGATATTGCCGCGATTCCCGGTCAGCCGATGCGCCGGTTTCAGACCGAACAATGTGTCCGTCACCGTCGGCGGCACCCCCAGGATACTGGAGAGTGCCGGATCCGGACGGTGGACCGAAAGCACGGGAGCGTGGAAAAGGATTCTCATATATCACCAGATGTTACTCGCCATAGCCTCCACAAACGGATGGTATGGCCTATTGAAAATAGGGGATCGGCAACCGCGCTTTGGCGTCTCCGGCGGCCGCAGCCCCCGGGATTGCTGCGTTGCGCGCATGTTAGCGCCATGACCTCTGGGGACAAGCCCGGAAAACCCGGCAGAGGCCCCTGGTGGTGAAACCCTGCCCATGGGGGCGCCCCGCGCACCCGCGCGCCTGGACGTACTGGACGCCCGGCCAGATCTCCCCGCCCGCGCCCCGCCGAAAGGGTTGCGCCTGCCGCCCTCTCGCGGCATGGATAGGGGATGAAATTTCTCTTTGTGCACCAGAACATGCCCGGCCAGTACCGGGAGATGATCCAGTGGCTGGCCGATCAGGGCGAGCATGAGATCGTGTTTTTGACCCAGCGAAACGATGTGAAGCTGCCCGGGGTCACCACCGCAACCTACAGCAGCCATCACCAGCCTGCCGCCGATGCCTATGGGCTGTCCAAGGACTGGGAGGCGGCAGCCGGCAATGGCATTGGCGCCGCCCTCGCCGCGCGCCAACTGGAGGCCAGGGAAGGCTTCAAGCCCGATATCATCATTGGCCACACCGGCTGGGGGGAGCTGACCTTCATGAAAGAGGTCTGGCCGGATGTGCCAATTATTGGCTTCTTTGAATATTTCTACCGCACCACTGGCGGGCTGGTTGGCTTTGACCCGGAAAATCCCCCCGGCGAACACGCAGGGTTCTTTGCCCATGCCCGCAACACCGTGCCCTTTGCCAATATCGAGGTGGTCGATCTGGGCCACAGCCCGACCTACTGGCAGCGCGACCGCTTCCCCAAGAGCTTTCACGACAAGATCTACGTCAGCCATGACGGCATCCGCACCGACCGGCTGCAGCCGGACCCACAGGCCAGCATCGGCCTCGGCCGCCTGCCCCGGCCGCTCAGCCGCGACGATGAGGTGATCACCTATATCGCCCGCAATATGGAACGCGCCCGTGGTTTTCACGTGATGATGCGCGCCCTGCCCAAGATCCTGTCGGAACGCCCCAATGCGCGGATCCTGATGATCGGCGGCAATGAGACCTCCTATGGGCGCGAAAGCACCCATCCCGCAGGGCTGCGCGGCGAGATGGAGGATGAGCTGGGCGACAGCGTCGACTGGAGTCGGGTGCATTTCCTCGGCCGGGTGCCTTACAGCGATCTGTGCAAGATCATCCGCATCAGCCGCTGCCACATCTATCTGACCATGCCCTTTGTGCTCAGCTGGTCGTTGCTGGAATCGATGTCGATGCAGGCCACTGTCGTCGCCGCCGATGTGGAGCCGGTGCGCGAGGCGGTGACCCATAATGAGACCGGCATGCTGGTGGATTTCTTCGACCCCGGCGCGCTGGCCGATCAGGTGGTGGATGTGCTGGCCAATCCCGGCGCCTATGCCCATCTCGGCCCCAATGCCCGCGCCCATGTGGTGGAAACCTACGATTTCCTGACCCGCTGCATGCCCGAGCACGCCCGCCAGATCAACGCACTGCTGCCTGCGGGCAAACAGCTGAAGATCTGACACCCGGGCCGGCAACCGCCCAGTCTGTAACAGTTCGGTCCGCAGCAGAGTATCCGGGGATGATCTGCGTCGACCCGGGATCCAGCCCCCCAGCATGGATCCATGGCCGACGCAGCCCCGACCTGCCCGGCCCACCAGATGGTGGGATCAGGACAGGAATTGCTCCGACGCCCAGATCGCGGCCTGGGTGCGGTTCTTGGCACCGACCTTGCGAAAACAGGTGCGCAGATGCACCTTCACCGTGGCCTCGCAGATGCCCAGCTCATTGGCGATGGATTTATTGGTGGCGCCGTCGATCAGCTTGGTCAGGATCAGCCATTCGCGTCCCGACAGCCCGCGCGCCGCAGCCGAGGCCGGCATCCGGCGCAGGTCCACTGGCAGGGGATCGGCCGGAACACCGTTGGGTTTCCCCTTGTTAGAGCCTGCCTCAGACAGGCTCCCATTGACCCGACCGTCCAGGGTCACCGCCGCAAAATCCGCAGAGGCGCCGAGGGTTTCCGCCGCCTGGTCGCCGCTGGATGTGGTCACATCCGCCGCCCGCAGCGCCGCGGAAATATCCGATGGCACAATCCGATAGCCGCTTTGCACCACCCGCAGCGCCGCAATCAGCGCCTCGGCCGATTTGCGTTGCGGGATCACCGCCTCGGCATAGGCGCTGAGCGCATTCTGCATGCTGGTGGAACATTCGCGCCCCATGATCAGGATCAGCAGAGAGGCGTCATTGCCCTCTTTGAACTGGCGCAATTCCTCCACCAGCTCCGGTCCGGTTTCATGGCTGTAATATAAAACCAGATCATCCACCCCCAGCCCGGAGAGCGTCGAAAGCTCATCGCAGCAGGTGCCGATCTGGTAGTCGTTGCTCTGGCAAATGGCGAGGAACATGTCGCGTAACAAGCGACTTTCGCCCACAATATGAACAGGCATGATATACCCCCATACTCTTAAAAAAACTGATCCACACACGATCAGATGGTCTCAATGAATGATCTCCGGAACAGGGAGGTCACCGGGCTTTTCTGCGGGTTTGGAACACCCCGCCCTGGCCCTCGCGGTGCTGTTGCGACCCCCGTCACAGATGGCACCCCGGTGTTGTCTTATGTCTTGTGTTTTTGTCCTTTCGATCAGATGAGCGCCGCATTGCGACCCGGCCGACCAAGGGAACGCCTCAGCCGCCTGCCCGCAGGCCATCTCTCAGCTCCCCGCTGCAGCCCCCCCTATCACGGGGAAGTTTCACAGGGCCTGCTGTTCAGGCGGGCCTCCTCCAGGCCAGCCCCCTAAAATGCTGGGGCCAAATATCACGCCCCCCTGCCTCCAAATTGCAGCCCGTATCAGCGCTGCACCGCTATGCGGCACTCCAAAATAGCCCGAATCCATCCGTTTTTGTCAAAAAACTTACCCATTGGCGAAATGTTGGCGCCACCAGAACCAAAGCCTAAAGTATTGTTTTCGATATAGGCTTTTGTTTTATCAACAAGAATATCCTCAGGGCGGGCAAATCCAAAGATGTGCGAATTCCTTAATTCTGATCCGCCTCGGGCCGGTTTCCACAACCTAATGGTGTTCAATCTTCGCGAATCCTACCGCAAGAGATGGAATCACCCTTCCTTTGTTGCGCCCCCGCCCGGATCCTTACCCCCTCCGAGGTAGTTCTCCTTGAGCCCTTCACTCAGGCGGCGGATCTTTGCCAATATCTAATCATTTGAAAAATAATAATATTATGGAAAATACTGAATTGGCCCTTCGCGGTGACTTGTGGCTTACCCTGCGTCACAACACCAGATATTGATTAAAACTCAACCCTCTGTGGGTTCGCCCGTTGGTTGATCGCAAGGACAGCCCAAACCAACAGCGAATCGTCACATCCGAAGGGGTACGCCCTCTGCACAATTTGACGGCACCGGCGATATGCTAGGCTGGGACATATTCGTTTTGATATGCCGGGGGGCAATATGAATGTGTTCGGGGGCGCCGTGATCCACACGGGCGAGATCGCTTTTGCGCGATCGTTTCAAAGACAAGTTTCATCCATCACCACCACCGCCATTGCCGAGATCGACTGCACCGGGCCTGCCCGTCTGCTGGTGACCACATGTCTTGTGACCAGCGGCGACGGGGCCAGCAGCGACGGGGCCAGCGGTGCCGGATCCGCATCACGATCCGCAGCCGGGTCGCGGCCGAAACCGCCCAGGGAGGATCTTCGCTCCCTGCTGCGCAGCGGGCCGCTGTTCCATTGCACCCAGCTGCATGATCCGCAGAGCCATCCCAACGCCTGGCCCGACTGGCTGGATCCCGCTGCCCTGCGTGCGGATGGCTCTGGCCACAGGTCTGGCCGCTGGGTGGTGTTTGCCTGCCGTTTTGCCGATGGCAGCGAAGACCGGGTCGCGCTGCATCTGGAAGGCAGCCAGCATGACAGCCATTGCGCCGATATCCTGCCTGCCATCTGGCCGCTCACCCGCGAGGATGCGCTGCGCGAAATGCTCGCCGGCACACCGGCGCCGGAGCTGGCCCTGGAGGCCTCCGAAACCTCCGAAGCGATGCTCTGGACAATTTCCACCAAAAGCGACAGCGCGGTTCTGGTGCTGGACAGCTCGGGCCGGCTGCTGGATTGCAATGGGGCCGGCTGCGACATGCTGGCGGCAGGCAATCTGCTGTGCAACAGCGACGGCGTGCTGCGCTGTGCCAACAGCCGGGAAACCCGGGCGTTTTACGCAGCCGTGCAGGAATGCGCGCGCACCCCGACCCAAGCAGCCGCCGGATCCCATGTGCCCGGCGGCGGGGCCAGCCAGGAGCTGATCCTGTTTCTGCAGGATGCCAGCTCGGGAATGCGGCTGCCGGTCTCGCTGACCTGCTATCTCTGTGCCGACACCCGGCGCGCGCTGGTGGTGGCGATCCTGCCGCGCCAGCCCGATCAGCAGCGGATCGAGATGCTGGCGCAGAAAATGGGGCTGTCGCCCTGCGAGGCCCGGGTTGCGGCGCTGATCCAGCTGGGGCTGTCCAACCGCGAGGCTGCGCATATTGCGGGCATCAAGGAACAGACCTTCAACACCTATGCCAAGCGGGTGATGTCCAAGCTTGAGGTGGCCGGGCGCACGGAAATGGCGCAGCGGCTGACCTGGCAGGCCTCTCTGGGGAGAGCGTCATGAACAAGGTAACCCATGAAAGCCTCACCCAGGGGCCACCCGCACCGGTCGCGCCAACCGCGGCCTCGATCGGCGCCGCAGCCCTGGCCGCCCAGGACCGCCGCGCGGCAGACCCCACCACAGGATCGACCACGGATGCGACCAGAAACACTGGCAAGGCCAAGTCGGCAGCCGGATCAGAAACCGCAGCCGAGCCGGCATCAGATATCGAGATGGAGAGCACCACGGATCAGACCACGCAGAACACCGACAAGCCGCGCCCCGACGGGGAGCCGGCCCATGCAGAAGCCACATCGGAGGCCGCCGCCCACAGGCTCGCCCCGGCGGATCTGGACCAGCTGGCCGCCCATCTGCGCGGCGGCCCCCAGCCTCTGGCCGGGCGCGGCGATCTCATCGAGCTGCACAAGCGGATCACGGCGATGTTCGCCACCCTCAACGACGGGCTGGGTGAGATCTACACCCGGAAGGCCGAGGCGGATCGCAAGGCGCTGAGCGCGCGCATCGACACGCTGGAGGAGGCGGTGAACCGGATGGAAGGGGCGCTGCGGATCGAGCTGGAGCCGGTGCTGCGCAACAGTTTTGCCAGGGTGCTGGCCGACAGCTCCGCCCACCGCCGCAGCCTGCGGCAGCGGCTGGCACGCGGGCTTGGCCAGGGCGGATATCTTGCGCTGATCCTGGCGCTCGGGCTGGCGGCGGGCACGCTCTATCACAGCCGGATTTCCGCCGCTGCCGGCACGGCCTGGAGCGAGGCGCAGATCCATTGGGCCAGCCTTGTCCGTTTTGTTGAAACCACCAGAGAAGATCCGGGCCAATAAGCAGGGAGACGGCCTGGCGATATCTGCAAATAATAGACTCTAACAAAGGATAAAGAGTCTTTCTCTTTCGGGGGTGCGACATCCCTCCGGGCCGGACTGCTGTCCCAAATCCCCGGCCCGGAAAAGATGCGTCGGACGGCTTTGGTGCCTGTCCCACATATCTCGCAGAAGAGCCCGCCGGGCATCTGATGCCGCACCCCCGGAAATCGACAATTTGAGGAAAATTTGTCCCCATTTGGGGGCATCCACCCCACCCGATTTGCGATGCAATCACCATCAGAGACCCAAGCGGTCTTTTGGTACTGGTCAGGTCCCACACCCAATTTCCCCTGGCCAGATTTCTAAAGGGGGTCGCGTCGGGGGGCGCATCACACTCCCGGTATATTAATTAGGAGGATGTTTAAGATGGGTAGACCAGACGAAGGCTCACCATGGGAAGAGTGTAATCCAGACTGCGAGATCATCTTTGACGAGGACAATAAATTCAGTCCCAATTACAATGATGGCACCACGGAACGTGGCGGTCGCGATGGCAATGTCATCAATCTGAACGACCATGATGCCGGCGACAACGCCGCAGCTGGCGGCGGCAATGATGCGGTCTATGGCAACGAGCGCAACAACCGGCTCGATGGTCAGTCCGGCCAGGACTATATCGAAGGCCGCGGCGGCAATGACGCCATCAATGGTGATGGTGGCAATGATACCCTTTACGGGGGCAATGGCACCAACGCGACCCGCGACGGCAACGACTGGATCGATGGCGGCGATGGCTGCGATTACATCGATGGCGAAAACGGCAATGACTCGCTGCTGGGCGGCAAGGATCAGGATACGGTCTTTGGCGGCAATGGCGACGACCAGATCTTTGGGGATGAAGGCGGCAAGGGCGATGGCTCCGGCGACGCCGGCGATTACCTCTATGGGGATCTGGGCGACGACTGCATGGACGGCGAAGGCGGCGACGACTGCATGTGGGGTGACCGCGGCGGCCGCGCTGGCGAATCCATCTATGACGGCGACGACACCATGTATGGCCGCGGCGGCAATGACCGGATGAACGGTCAGGGCGGCGACGACCGTATGGCCGGTGGTCTGGGCGACGACCTGGTGATTGGCGGCTCCGGCGATGACGAGATGTTCGGCGACGAACGTCAGTCCCAGGGCGACGATCTCGACTTTGGCTCTGACAGCGGTCCGGTTGGCAAAGGCCCCAATGAAGACGGCAATGACTGCATGCTAGGTGGCGATGGCCATGACACCATGGATGGTCAGGGTGGCATGGACACCATGTTCGGCGAAACCGGCGACGATCTGATGCAGGGCGGCCGCGGCCGTGACCTGATGGATGGTGGCGAAGGCCGTGACGACGTCAATGGCGATGCCGGCAAGGACACTCTCCGCGGCGGCAGCAACAATGACGTGCTCGAAGGTGGTGCCCAGGGCGATTTGATCTTTGGTGACCATGCCCGGGTCAAGGGCTATGGCGACATCGATTGGGATTGCTGCGACGACGACCCCAAAACATCGGTCGAGGCCTCAGCGCATACCAGCGATGAAACCGATCTGCGTCCCGTCGACTGCCCGGACTGCTACACACCGCAGGACGGTGGCGATGCCGGCAATGACCGCATCCGCGGTGGCTCCGGCCATGACACCATGTTCGGCGAAGAGGGCAATGACGTCATCATCGGCGGCCGTGGTTTCGACCTCGGATATGGGGGTATCGGCCGGGATCGTCTTTATGGCAACCAGGGCAATGACACCCTCTATGGCAACGAAGGCGACGACTGCGTCCACGGCAATGTCGGCGACGACGTGCTGTTCGGCAACTCCGGCAACGACACCGTCAAAGGCGGCGATGGCGATGACCTGATCTACGGCAACAATCAGGCCGATACGCTCTATGGTGATGCCGGCAATGACACTATGTATGGCGGTCATGGCAATGACCTGATGCATGGCGGCACCGGCAATGACGTCATGAGCGGCGGCGACGGCGAAGACACCGTCAACGGCGATGATGGCGACGATCTGCTGATGGGTGACAACCGTGCCGACGAACTGAACGGCGGCGACGGCGATGACGTCCTTCTGGGCGGCAACGGTGGCGATGACCTGAACGGCGACAATGGCAACGACTGCCTCTATGGCGAAGTTGGCAATGACGATCTGGACGGTGGCCGTGGCCATGACTTCCTGGATGGCGGTGAAGGCAATGACACCCTCTACGGCGGCGACGGCAACTTCAACGACTACCTGAAAGGTGGCGCGGGAGATGACGATCTGACCGGTGGCAACGGCAAGGATGTCTTCATCATCGACCTGACCTGGGACGGGGCTTCCTTCAGCTCCGGCGATGGCATCGACTGCATCAATGACTTTGACATTGATGAGGACCACGATGTGCTGGCCTTCCGCGTCACCAATATCGACGCTGGTGCAGGCACCTCGTCAGAGGCGGCCTTTGGCGCCCTGAATGGCGTGGCCAGTGTTTCGGATGATGGCACCGACACCACCATTTCTGTTGGTGGCGCCACCGTGGTCATCAAGGGTCTGACCAATGCCAATGGCTACACCTCCCTGGGACAGGACGCCCTGCCCTCTGGCGGTGTTGGCATCAATGCGGTCGGCACCGGCGACGCCGGCAGCTACGAGCCGATCCGGGTCGTGGCCAGCGATGACGGCTTTGATGACAGCTATGACAACATCTGGGGTCATACGCTCTGAGCCATAAGGAATGATCCTCCCGGGTGGCGGCCGCCACCCGGGGGGGTCTAGCCCTGGTTCAGGACAGCGATTTGGTCCCCGGCCAAGGATTGCCACCTTGGACCAGGGCGCTGATCTGCCAGCTTCAGAAACTTCACATCGTGCAACCGGGGGGTCACGGGTATGAAGACGAAACGGGTCTTTGACGGACAGCGGGGTGTTATCACCTCAATTTTTGTAGCGAGTATCTTTGTTAACCTGCTTGTCCTGACAGCGCCGCTGTACATGTTGCAACTGTTTGCCCGGGTCATGGCTTCGGGCAGCATGCCAACCTTGATTGCTTTGACCACCGGCGCGGCAATCGCGCTGGTGTTCTTCTTTCTCTTTGATGTCATTCGCCAGCGCCTCGTCGCCCGCCTCGGCTCGCGGCTGGAGGCCCGGCTGAGCCCGGTTGTCCTGCAAGGGATGATCAGCGGCAACCTGCCCGCGCCTCTGCGCACGGCGGAACCGATCCGCGACATTCAGGATCTGCGCGGCTTTGTCACCAGCCCGGTGTTCATTGCGCTCCTGGACGCGCCCTGGTCGCTGCTGTTCATCGGGCTGATCTTTCTGTTCAGCCCGGTCCTGGGGCTGGTCTCGGTGGTGGGTCTGCTGATCCTGCTGGGGCTTGGCGTGCTGAGCGAGGTCTTTGCCCGCGCGCCCGGCAAGACCTCCGAGGAGGCCGCCCGCGAAACCAATGCCGCGGTTGAGGAGATGATGGTCAATGCCGAGATCATCCACGCCATGGGCAAGACCTCTGCCCAGATCGGCCGCTGGCGGGGGCGCGCCTTTACCGCCATTCTCTTTGGCACATTGGTCACCGACCGGGTGGCGCTGATGACCTCGCTGGCCAAGGCCACCCGCATGGGTCTGCAGATCGCCGTGCTTGGCGTGGGCGTGGTGCTGGTGATCAACAACCAGCTGACGCCGGGGCTGATGATTGCCTCCTCGATCCTGCTGGGCCGGGCCGCCGCCCCGGTGGAGCAATCCATCGCCGGCTGGCGTGCCCTGCTCAAGGCCCGCAGCGCCATGGAACGGCTGAACCTCCTGCTGGCCCATGCCGAAGACACCAGCGACCGGATGGAACTGCCCGACCCCACCGGGCGGCTGTCGGTGGAAAATGCCACCGTGGTGCTGCCGGGGCGGCAGGATCCGCTGCTTCTCGACATCACCCTGTCGCTGCAACCGGGCCATGCGCTGGGGCTGATCGGCCCGTCGGGCGCGGGCAAGACCACATTGGCGCGGGCGCTGGTGGGGCTGCAACCGCTGGTGCGGGGCCATGTGCGCATCGATGATGCCGCCCTCACCGATTGGGACCCCGAACAGATCGGCCGCCATATCGGCTTTCTGCCGCAGCAGGTGGAATTGTTCCGCGGCACCGTGGCCGAGAATATCGCCATGATGGATCCGACATCGAAACCCTCCGATGTGGTGGCCGCCGCCAAACTGGCCCGCGTGCATGAGCTGATCCTGGCCCTGCCCGGCGGCTATAACGCCGAAGTCGGCCCGCGCGGCGGGTTCCTCTCCGCAGGGCAGCGACAGCGGATTGGTCTGGCCCGCGCCTTCTTTGGCGATCGCAAGCTGATCGTGCTGGATGAGCCCAATGCCAATCTCGACCCCGAAGGCGAAGAGGCCCTGGCCGCCGCCATCGAGGAGGTCTGCACCCGTGGTGCCATCGTGGTGGTGGTGACGCATCGGCTCAACCTGTTGCGGCGGGTCAGCCATGCCGCCCTGATACAGGAAGGGCGGATTGCCCGCTTTGGCGAGGCCCGTCAGATCATCGAAGCCGCCGCCCAGCCGATGAGCCGGGCCCAGAGCGATCCCAAGGTGACCAATCTCGCACCGCGCCGGGCGGCGGCCCGGACGGACACCGATGCAGAGGCCAGCGCCGCAGAAGGAGCCCAGTCATGAGCCGCAGCAACAGCCGGGAGCTGGCCCCGCGCGCCGCCAGCGAGATTGAAATAAACCGGGGCTTTCAGGACCTGATGCCCGATGGCTTCACCCTGCCCCGCACCCCGCCAACCCGCGTGCGCCAATTGGTGCTGTGGATGCTGGTCTGCGGCTTTGGCCTGTTTGGCGGTTTGGTGTTCTGGGCGACCAGGGCCGAGCTGACCAGCGCCGTGGTCGCCCCCGGGGAATTCACCGTGGATGGCGACCGGCTCAGCGTGCAGCATCTGGAGGGCGGCATCGTCCGCGAGATCAATGTGACCGAGGGCGATATGGTTGCCGAGGGCGATGTGATCGCGGTGCTGGACGGGCGCCGGATGCGCGCCAACCGCGCCATCCTGACCAGCCAGATGGCCAGTCTTCTGGCCCAGCAGGCGCGGCTTCAGGCGGAGCTGGCCCAGGCTGATCAGATCGAGATCCCGGCCGAGCTGGACCAGCTGATTGCCGAGGATCCAGAGCTGGTCTCGCTGTTTGAGGTGCAGCGCGATGTCTTCGCCAGCAACCGCGCCTTGTATGAAGGTCAGGTGCAGATCCTGCGCGACCGGATTGCCCAGCTGGGCAAACAGCTCATCGGGCGGCAGGCGCGGCTGACCGCGGTCGAGGATCAGCTGACCCTGATCAGGGGCGAGGTCGCCGATCTGCACAAGCTCTATGAAAAAGGCCTGGTTCCCAAGACCCGGCTCAGCGACCGGCTGTTGCAGGAAACCGGGCTGATGGGCACGTTTGGCGCGCTGGAAAGCGACAGCGAAAACCTTCAGGAGCGTGTCGCCGAAACCGAGGAGCGCATTCTGCAGGTGCACCGCGACACGGTGAACCGGATCTCCAGCGAAACCCAGCTGGTGCAGGAGCGTATTCTGGACCTGCGCCAGCGGCTGGATGCGGCGGAGGATGTGATCGAACGCCAGACCATCCGCGCGCCGCAGGCCGGCCGGGTGGTGGAGCTCTCCATCAATACGCTGGGCCAGGTGCTGAACCCGGGCCAGAATGTGCTGGAGCTGGTGCCCTCGGGCAGCGATCTGATTGTCGTGACCCGCGTCTCGCCCACCGATATCGACGAGGTGGTGACCGGTGGCCGGGCCCGCGTGCAGCTCACCGCCTATAGTTTCCGCTCCACCCCGCCGGTCCGGGGCGAGGTGGTGATGGTGGCGGCTGACAGCATTGCCGATCTCAACAGCGGCATTCCCTATTACCGCGTTCACATCCGCATTCCGCCCGAAGAGCTGGCGGCGCTGCCCAACGTCAAGACCCTGCCCGGCATGCCGGCCCAGGCGATGATCGAAACCGGGCGGCAGACCTTGGCGGATTACCTGCTCAGCCCGGTGCTGCGCAGCATGTCGAACGCGTTGAGAGAGGGGAATGGCTGATCAGGGATGCGCGGCCGGTAAGACGTCTGGCGTTTCATACCTGGGGGGGACCTGATCAGACTTCCTTTCGCCCGTCCGGCCTCTGGCCGGGCGGGTCTTTATCTGGGCAGACCGCCGGCAGGCACCGCCGTGCAAATTAGGTCCGGTTCGGCCCAAATGTTTCGCACGCGAAACATTTAGACAATAATGCTGACCTATTTTAAAAAGCAAACCCGTCTCTGACACGGGGCTTTTCCCCTGCCCTATTCCGTGGCGCGTTTCTTCACCCAGCCCAGAAAGGCCGCATCGGGGCGGCGCAGCCGCGGCGCGCCGGAACGCACCCACATTTCGCGCCAGTCGGCCTCCAGCGCATAGACGTCAATGCCGGGGATCAGGCTGCGGGCCTGTTCCAGCGCGCGCGCACTCAGCACCGGCGGGCGCTGGCTGTTGTCCAGCACCGCATGTTTCTGGGAAAAGCGGATCAGATCCCCCGGCAACTCTTCCATCGCGTAATCCGGCAGCGGCTGGGCGGTGATCATGTCGCGCAGCATCTTGCGGAACACCCGGCGCGGGCTGGCGGAGCCGGATTTCTTCAACAGCGTCTCCACCGAGATCTGCCAGCTGTCCTGGCGGCCGCAATGTTTGCGCGCCAGCTCATAGATGCGCCGCTCCAGCGGTTTGCGGAGACGGAAGTAATCGCGGCTGAGGGTCAGCACCGATTTCGACAGCACCGCGCGATAGATCCATTCGCTGAGCGTCACCACCACATTGACCATCCGCCCGCCGCGCGCCTTGCGCACGATCTCCCAGCTCTCGATCAGGCCAAAGCCGCTGGTGACCTCCTGACCGCCGGTGACGATATTGGTGGTGATGCGGGTACCCGCCAGCCGCTCGAACGCCTCGCGCAGGCGGCGATAGGCATCGCCCGAGGTCTCGCGGTTGGTCGCCACCAGCAGATCATGGGCGGTGAGATGCAGCGTGCGGCTGACCTGCCGGCCGGCATTCACCGCCGCCATCAGCTGGCTGATGCAGAAGATCAGGATGTCCTTGTCATGGATCGTCGCCAGCCCTTTGACCGAGGGCACCACGGTGATCTCCGCACCATTATGTTCATAGTTCAGGATGCGCCGGTCCGGTCTTGTGCCGAGCGAGAACAGCGGATGCTCCATCGAGGCGAGATCGTTTTTCGGAATCGCATCGAAGATATCGCAGAGAAAGAAATCCCCCCCCTGCGCCGCGCTGCCCCCTGCGGTCATCTGGCCCGAAATCTGGCCTGCCATATTGCTGTCCCGTCTGCTCTGCCCGCCCCCCGCTTATCCGGGCCTTATGGCCTCTTTCGGGGTGACTCGCGTCTTCGTGGTTTTGATTACGCCCACCCTAAAGTTATCCACACCACTTCTCAACGGGGGTTCGGAGTCACCGGTTCGGGGGTTCAGAGTCAGTCTTTCGGGGTTTCGGAATCGCAGCAGCCCGAAAATCGGCTCCAAACGCCAATGAAAAAAGGGCTTTGCCGCCACTGGTGTTGCGCCTTAACTTATATATAACTCAATTATAACAGGTAGAAAAAATCGACAGGGCAGAAATTGCCCCGGTCCCGCCCCGGATCCCGCCGGTTTCTTATGCCGCAACCCCCGGATTTGCTTAGAAAATTCAAAACAGATGCGCATATATCTTTCATGTGCGCTGTTTTATGCTATCATCTCCAAAAGGTCGCACATCAAACAGGGAGCCCTATAGGATCCCTGCACCGGCGGACCCAGGCAGAGGCGTGAGAGCAATGGCACGAGACATCCAGAAGAAAGATCCAGGCCGCAATGCGGCCGGGCTGCCCCCCTATTTCAACATCGACCCCGACGCCGCCCTGGGCGATCTGGAGGCCCCCACCAGCACCGGCGGCTTTGCCGATATCGCCGAGGCCTGCGCGCGCGGCCGGGCCGATCTCTCCAGCCGGGGCATGAACGAAGAGGGCCGCAAGGAGCTGCGCCTGTTCTCCACCTGGGAGATCACCCGCTATCTGATCCCGGTCGCCCAGGCCCATTTCCGCCGGGTGCTGAAGGCCAACCCAGATCTGCCGCAGGGCCGCTCCGAGACCGAAGGTGGCGCCAAATGGTTCACCCTCGACGAGGTGCTGCGCCTGCGCGCGCATTTTGCCGCGCAGGGCTCCAAGGCGAAGGATTACCAGCCCTACCGCCCCGAAGGGCTGCCCGCCAAAATGGTCGCTGTCGCCAACTTCAAGGGCGGCGTCGGCAAGACCTCCACAGCGGCCCATCTGGCGATGTCGGCGGCGCTGGATGGCTACAAGGTGCTGGTGATCGATCTTGATAGCCAGGGTTCGATGACCTCGATCTTTGGTGGCCGCGTGGAGGATGAATGGCAGACCGCCTTTCCGCTCTTGGCGCGCCATTACGGCGATCACCTGCGCCTGGAAAACCAGCGCCGTCTGGATCGCGGCGATGCGCCCCAGCCGCTGGACGACAGCCTGTCGGCGGCGATGGGCATGACGGCAGCGGATGTGATCCAGCCCACCCATTGGCCCAATATCGATCTGATCGGCGCGCAGCTGAACCTCTACTGGGCGGAGTTCCAGATCCCGGTCTGGCGGATGGCCGCGCGCAGCTGGAAGCTCTGGGATGCGCTCACCGAGCGGCTGGAGGCCGACGGGGTGCTGGAGCAATACGACGTGATCTTCATCGACACGCCGCCGGCGCTTGGCTATCTCACCATCAACGGGCTGTCGGCGGCGGATATCCTTCTGGTGCCGATGGGCGCGTCGTTTCTGGAATTCGACAGTACGGGGCGGTTCTTCGATATGCTGCATTCCACCTTCGCCTCCATCGAGGAGGGCGAGAACCTGGCGGCGCGCGCGCTGGGGCGGCCGGAGATTGCCTTTGAATGGGATGCGGTGCGCACGGTGATCACCCGCTATGACGGCGCCCAGCAGGGCGAGCTGGCGGCCTTGATGCAGGCCTATCTGGGGCCCACCCTGTCGCCGCACCGGCAGGATTACACCGCGCTGATCGGTCAGGCCGGCGAGCAGGTCAATGGCATCTACGAGGCCGATTACCGCGATTTCAACCGCGAGACCTACGCAAGGGGGCGCGAGACCTTTGACGCCACCTATGCGGCCTTCAAGCGGCTCCTGCTGGCGGTCTGGCGCCGGGATGAGTTGCAGATGCAGCGCGCGGCGCAGTAACGGGCTAAAAACGCAAAGCGCCTCATACTGCGACCCTGCACCCCCCAAAGGGCAAACAGGGCGTGCAGGGATCAGAACAGGCGCAGGAAGAGGACAGGCAGATGGCAAAACGCAAACGGCTTTCACCGGCACAGCCGACCTATCTCAGCACGGCACCTGAGAACAAATCCGCCCTCGGCGGCCCCGGTTCGCTGTCAGCGCCGCCGATTGCGCAGGTCGCCTCCGAAGCCGCCACAGAGGGCGCGCTGCAGGAGCTGACAGCGGTGCTGGAGACCGCCCGCGCCAAGGGGCTGATGATCGAGGAGATCGCGCTTGGCGCCATCGACGAGACCCATCTGGTGCGCGACCGGCTGGAGCAGGACGAGGAAGAGATGGGGGCGCTGGTCGGATCCCTGCGCGCCCGTGGCCAGCAGACCCCGATCGAGGTGGTCGCCCTGGGCGCGCAGGCCCCGGCGGGCAAGACCCATGGTCTGATCTCCGGCTGGCGCCGTCTGACCGCGATGCGCAGGCTATATGCCGAGAGCAATGATCCTGCCTTTGCCACCATCAAGGCGCTGGTGATCCAGCCCGACGGGGCCGAGGGCGCCTATGTGGCGATGGTCGAGGAAAACGAAATCCGGGTGAACCTCTCCCATTATGAACGCGCCCGCATTGCGGTGCGGGCGCTGCGCGAAGGGGTCTACAGCAGCCAGAAATACGCGCTGCAATCGCTCTTTGCCAATGCCACCCGCGCCAAACGCTCCAAGATCGGCAGCTTTGTCACCCTGGTCGAGGCGCTGGATGAGGAGCTGCTGTTTCCCACCGCCATCCGCGAGAAACTTGGATTGGGGCTGGCGCGGGCCTTTGTGCAGGATCCGGGCTTTGCCGATGCGGTGGTCGCGGCCCTGCGCGCCACCGCCCGCCCCACAGCAGAGGCGGAACAGGCGCTGCTGAGCCAGCTGCTTGAGGCCCATGAGGGGAGTGAGATCGCGCCGACAGATCCGCCGGAGGCGACCCCTGCCCCGGTTCCGTCCTCTGCCCCGGGTTCCTCTCCGGGTCCTTCTCCGGTGCCACGGGTGCGCAGCCTGGATCCGGCGGACAGCATCGGCGCACATGAGCGGGTGAGCGTGCAGGCCGCCGCTGGCGTGCGGCTGGGATTCACCCCCGGCCAGCAGCGGATCGAACTCACCGGGACAGCGGTGGACAGCACCCTGATGGAGGATCTGAAGGCCTGGCTGCGCACCCGCTGAACAGAGTCTGAGGATGATGTGAAAAGACCCTGATACAGCTGTATCAGGGTCTTTTTGTGTTTGGGGTGATGACCGGGTGGGTTTAGCGGCCCACCCCGATATAGGTCTCGAACCCGGCGCGTTTGGCGGCTTTGGCGGTGTAGATATTGCGCAGATCCACCATCCGGGGCTGCGCCATCTTGCGCCCCAGCGCCTTCAGGTCGAGGGCGCGGAATTCATTCCATTCCGTCAGCAGCACCACCAGATCCGCATTGCGCACGGCCTTGTAGGGATCGTCTTCCCATTTGACACCGGGCAGCAGATCGCGGCCTTCGGCCTCGCCCTGCGGGTCCACCACCCGCACCTTGGCGCCGCCGCCGATCAGGGCCGGCACGATGGTGAGGCTGGGGGCCTCGCGCATGTCATCGGTGTTGGGTTTGAAGGTGACGCCAAGCACCGCGATGGTCTTGCCGTTGAAACTGCCGTCACAGGCATCGCGCAGCTTCTCCAGCATCCGCGCCTTGACCTCCTGATTGACCCGCATCACCGTTTCGGTGATCTGCATCGGATAGGCGTGGTCCTGCCCGATGCGCGCCAGCGCGGCGGTGTCCTTCGGGAAACACGACCCGCCATAGCCGGGACCGGCATGCAGAAACTTATTGCCGATGCGCCCGTCCAGCCCGATGCCACGGGCGACCTCCTTTACATCGGCGCCCACCCGTTCACAGAGGCCTGCGATTTCATTCATGAAGGTGATCTTGGTCGCGAGAAACGCATTGGCGGCATATTTGATCATCTCGGCGCTTTCGAGATCGGTGGTGAGGATCGGGAAATCGCGCAAATATAATGGCCGGTAGATCTCGGCCATGACCTCGGCGGCGCGGTCGTTCTGCACGCCGACAACCACCCGGTCGGGGCGCATGAAATCATCAATCGCCGCCCCTTCGCGCAGGAATTCCGGATTGGAGGCGACGTCAAATTCCGCCGCCGGATTGGCTTTGGCAATCACCTGTTTCACCTGCCGGTTGGTGCCCAGGGGCACGGTCGATTTGGTGACCACCACGGTATAGCCCTGAAGGGCGGCGGCGATCTCCTCGCTGGCGGCCATCACATAGGTGAGATCGGCATGGCCATCGCCGCGCCGCGTGGGCGTGCCGACGGCGATGAACACCGCTTCGGCCTCGGCCACGGCGGCGGCCAGATCATCGGTAAAGGACAGCCGGCCCGCAGCCACATTGCGCGCCATCAGATCCTCCAGCCCCGGCTCGTAGATCGGCACCTCGCCGGCCTGCAGCCGCGCAATCTTGGCCGCATCCTTGTCGACACAGATCACATCATGGCCAAAGTCGGAAAAACAGACGCCGGAGACCAATCCGACATATCCGGTGCCAATCATTGCAATGCGCATGGGGGCGGTCCTTTGCTGTTGCCTCATATCCTCCGCTTGCAGGGGCGGAGTGTTGGGGATCAGACATATACGGGCGCGCGGGAAGCGGGAACCGGAATTTTGGTCAGGACTCAGGCTGATCAGGGTGCGGAAGTGGCCCAATGGGGCGGGGAGTGAAATAGGTCCGGTTCGGACCAAATGTTTCGCACGCGAAACATTTGGTCAATCATACTGACCTAATTTAGGGAGAAGTCCTGATCCCGATTTCACAGAAATCGGGAGGCCTGCGGCGCGAGTATTTGGGGAAAGGTGACAGGTCAGAAGCGCATGTCGCGCCAGATCAACCCTGCCCGGATCAGCCTTGGGTGCCGCTGTAATACTCCCGGTACCAGGCCACAAACCGCGCGACGCCTTCTGCGACGCTGACCTGCGGTTCATATCCGGTGAGCTGGCTCAGCAATGTGGTATCGGCCCAGGTGGCAGGCACATCGCCGGGCTGCATGTCCATCAGGTTTTTGCGGGCCGTGATCCCCAGCGCGGTTTCCAGCGCCGCGATATACTCCATCAGCGGCGTGGGTCTGGAGGCGCCGATATTGACCACCCGGAAGGGGGCGACAGGGCTGAGATTGTCCTGTTCCGAGACCGGCTGATCCCCCGGCACCGCGTCGATCAGCCCGGTGATGCCCGCAACCAGATCGTCGATATAGGTGAAATCCCGGCTCATCCTGCCGTGATTGTAGACGTCGATCGCCTCACCGGCCTCTATCGCCCTGGTGAATTTGAACAGCGCCATATCGGGCCGGCCCCAGGGCCCATAGACGGTGAAAAACCTGAACATCGTGGTCGGCAGCCCGTAGAGATGGGCATAGGAATGCGCCATTGTCTCGCCGGCCTTCTTGGTGGCGGCATAAAAGGACATCTGATGATCCGCCTGCTGGCGCTCATCAAAGGGCATCTGCGTGTTGGCACCATAGGCCGAGGAGGTGGAGGCGATCAGCATATGGGCGGGCGGATGGGCGCGGGCGGCCTCCAGCAGTTCAAAGGTGCCGATCAGATTGGCCTCAAGATAATCGCGCGGCGCATCGATGGAATGGCGCACCCCGGCCTGGGCGGCGAGATGGATCACCACATCCGGTTTATGGGTGGCAAACAGCCCCATCAGGCGGCCGGGATCTTCCAGCTTGCCAATGATTGGCGTGAAGCCCGCGTAGTCCGCCAGCCGCGCATGGCGGCGTTTCTTCAGGGTGACGTCGTAATAGGGCGAGAGGCAATCCAGCCCAATGACATGCCAGCCTGCGGCGAGCAGCCGGTCTGCAAGGTGATAGCCGATAAAGCCGGCCGATCCGGTGATAAGAGCGGTTTTCATGCCCCTTAGGTGGCGGCTTGGGCGCGGGGTGTCAAATGCTTCCTGTGGCGCGGGAAAGCGACCTGTGACCGGCAGGTGAATTGACAGCACGGTCTATTTATGAGCTTTGCGCCCTGAACCAGATCCGCCGCCGCCCACAGGAGCCTTTGCCACCGTGACTGAACCCCTGATCCCCGAACCCGCGCATCAGGCTGCGGCCGCCGCTGGTGCTACCGCTGGTGCCGGACGTCTGGTGGCGGTGGTGGTCACCTATAATCGGCTTGCGAAACTCAAGGTGACATTGGCGCGGCTGCTGGAGAGCCCGGGCGCGGAGCTGGCCGCCCTGGTGGTGGTGGACAATGCCTCTGATGATGGCACCGGCGACTGGCTGGCGACCTGGGGCGCGGATCATTCGCGGGTTGATGTGGTGACCAGTGCCACCAATCAGGGCGGGGCCGGGGGCTTTGCCCTGGGGATGCAGCGCGCGATGGAGGCCCATACACCAGACTGGCTGGTGGTGATGGATGATGACGGCCGCCCGGAACCCGGCGGGCTGGCGGCGTTTCACGCCATGGGGCAGAGCGGTGAGCTGGCCCATTGGGACGCGGTGGCGGCGGCGGTCTATTTCCCAAGCGGCGAGATCTGCGAGATGAACCGCCCCTCGCGCAATCCGTTCTGGAGCCTGGGGCATTTCCTGTCCACCGCGCGCAAAGGGCGCGATGGGTTCCATATTCCGCGCAGCGCCTATGACGGCGGGCTGAGCGCGATTGATGTGACGTCTTTTGTGGGGTTTTTCATCTCGGCGGCGGCGGTGCGGCGGGTGGGCTACCCGGATCCGGACCTGTTCATCTATGGTGATGATGCGCTTTATACGCTGGGGCTCAGTGCGGCGGGCGGGCGCATCTGCTTTGCCGCGGATGTGCGGTTCGAGCATGATTTCTCCACCTTCAGCAATGGCGACAGCGGCCAGCGCTTTCGCCCGCTGTGGAAGGTCTATTACCACCACCGCAATCTGCTGCTGCTTTATCGGCAGGCGGCGGGCTGGCTGTTCTGGCCGGTGCTGCTGCTGATCCTGCCGAAATGGATCCTGAAAGTGCGTCATCACCCCGGCGTGCGCCGCGCCTATCTGCGGCTCACCTGGCTGGCGGTGCGCGACGGGCTGCTGCGGCGTCTGGGGCGCCGCCATGCCGCGGTGCTGGCAGAGGCTCGCGAATAAATAAGGCGCAGATCAGCGGTTCAGGATCACCCGGTGATAGCGGCGCATCAGGGTCAGGCCCAGGGCGGTCAGTGTCATACCGATCAGCAGCACATAGGCATGGCTGACGTAATCGGCATTATAGGTGGGATAAAATCCGGTGCGCATCAGCCCGATGATATGCAGAAGCGGATTATACCACAGAATGTCCTGTGCCACCGGCGGCAGGTCCTCGTAGATATAGATCACGCCGGAGGCCAGGAACAGCGGCCGGGTGATGATCGACCAGGCCACATCCCACAGGGGGAACAGCCCCATCAGCACCGCATTCATGCAGCCGACCCCCAGCCCGAGGATCATGGCGAGGGCGATGGCTTCGACCAGGGGGGGCAGGTCGATGGCGGTGCGGCTGTCGATCACCGCGAGGATACCGGTCATCAGCAGGGTGGTGATGACAATGCTGGTCAGGCTGTTCAGCACAAACCGTGCCAGGATCGCATCCAGCCAGGTGACAGCGGGGTATCGCAGCAGGGGGCGGGAATAGGCAAGCGCCCGCGCAACGGTGCCGGAGAGAGTCTGATACAGGTTAAATGGCAGGAATCCGGTTGCGTAAAACAGCAGGAAACTGGTGCCGAGCGACGGCGTGCGGATCACCAGCGAGAAGCCCAGCGACAGGAACAGGATCGCGGCCAGGGGCTCCAGGATCCCCCAGAGATAGCCACCGGGGGTGCGCCCGTAGCGGGTCGACATCTCGCGCAGCACCAGCGCGGCCACGGTGCGCAGCGTCGCCATGCTGCGGCGGTGGCGGCGATGCGGATTGGCGGCGGGGCTGGTGGGGATCTGGGCCGGCGTCTGGGCGGGAGCCTGTGCCGTAACCTGTGTCTTTGGCGGGCTTAACGGACGGGGCTGAGCCGGGGGCGCAGAAGAAGACAGGCTGGCCATGAACACCCCATGAATACCCATTGTGAAACGCGGATCGCGAACGGTATTATGAGAGAAACAAAAGACAATGACAAACGGCTTGGGGCAGGGTGCTTTTGGGCCGGGACAGGTTGATCATGACACAGACGCCCCCGTCGGCCCTGGCCGGACGCCCCGCCTCAGAAGAGGCGACATCAGAGGAGGCGGCTGCGGCAGATACCGCAGCAAGCACAGCAACCGGTACACCCGCTGCCTCTCCTGCTGCCACAGCATCGGCCCCGGATGCGGCAGAGGCCGCAGCCCCTGTCCAGCGGGTGCCGGATCCGGTCAAACAGCTGAAACGGGTACGGCGCAAGGCGCGCAAGGCCGAGGCCGCCGTGGCCGAGCTGGAGGCGCGTATCGCCGAGGCCGAGCAGCGCCCGGCCTATCCGCTGGCACGGCCTGCCAGCATGAAAAAACGCCACTGGGGGCTGGTGATCAGCTTTGTGGCCTTGGTGCTGGCGCCGCTCCTGGCGGTGATGATCTATCTCTGGACCTTTGCCGAGGATCAATATGCCTCCACCGCAGGCTTTACCGTGCGCAGCCAGGAAAGCAGCGGCGCCAATGATCTTCTGGGCGGGCTGGCGCAATTTACCGGCAACAGCAGCGCCTCGGACAGCGACATCCTCTATGAATTCATCCAGAGCCAGGAAATGGTGGCCGCGGTCGATGCGGCGGTGGACCTGCAGGGGCATTACAGTGCGCTCTGGCCGCGCGACTGGGCCTTTGCGCTCTGGCCGGAGGCGACGATCGAGGATCTGACCTGGTACTGGCAGCGCATTGTCGGGATCTCCTTTGACAGCGGCTCGGGGCTCATTGAGGTGCAGGCGCTGGCCTTTGACGCAGAAATTGCGCAGGCGATCACAAAAGCCATCGTCGCCGAGAGCCAGACCCGGATCAATGCGCTCAATGAACAGGCGCGCGCCGATGCGATGCGCTATGCCCGCGCCGATCTGGACGAGGCGCTGGAGCGGCTGAAGGCCGCGCGCCAGTTGCTGACCCAATTCCGCACCCGCACCCGGATCGTCGATCCCGAGGCCGATATCCAGGGCCGTATGGGGGTGATGAACAACCTTCAGCAGCAGCTGGCCGAGGCGCTGATCCAATATGATCTTCTGCGGGGCACGGTCAGCGAGGCGGATCCGCGGCTGACCAAGGCGCAGCAGCATATCGACGTCATTCGCGACCGCATCAATATCGAACGGCAGACCTTTACCTCTGACAATACCGACACCGGTGGTGTCGGTGAGGATTACCCGTCGCTGATTGCCGAATTCGAACGGCTGACGGTGGATCGCGAATATGCCGAGGAAAGCTACCGTGCCGCGCTGACGGCGCTGGAGGTGGCGCGCGATGATGCCGCCCGCCAGAGCCGCTATCTGGCGACCTATATCAACCCCACCCGTGCCACGGAGCCGGAATACCCGCGCCGCGCCGTGCTGGCGGCCCTGGCCGGGCTGTTCCTGCTGCTGACCTGGTCGATTCTGGCGCTGATCTATTATTCGATCCGCGACCGCAGCTGAGGCGAGAGGGCAGGGCAGTGATCCGGTTTGAAAATCTGACCAAGAGCTTCTGGCTCAAGGGGGAGCGGCGGGTTGTCATCGACAATCTGAACCTGACGCTGCCGACGGGCCGGTCGCTGGCGCTTCTGGGGCGCAACGGGGCGGGCAAATCCACCCTGCTGCAGCTGGTGGCGGGCACCATGCGCCCGGATCATGGCGAGATCATCTCCGATGGGTCGATCTCCTGGCCGGTGGGGCTGGCGGCGTCGTTTCATGGCGATCTGAGCGGGGCGGAGAACGTCCGTTTCATCGCCCGGATCTATGGGGTCGATACCGATGATCTGGTGGCATTTGTCGAGGATTTTGCCGAATTGGGCAAATTCTACCATATGCCGATGCGCAGCTATTCCTCGGGGATGCGGGCGCGGCTGACCTTTGGTGCGTCTATGGGGATCAAATTCGACACCTATCTGGTGGATGAGGTGACGGCGGTGGGCGATGCCGCCTTCAAGCGCAAGAGCCGCGATATCTTTACCGACCGGATGCGCCACTCCAGCGCCATTCTGGTCAATCATTCGATGCGCCAGCTGCGCCAGTTCTGCAATGCGGGGCTGGTTCTGGACAATGGTCGGCTGCGCTATTTCAGCGATCTGGATGAGGCCATTGCCGAGCATCACCGCCTGATGGCGGTCTGATGGCGGTCTGGCGGCGCTGCCCGATCTGCGGTTATGTCGTCGCAATATTCTGAAACAAAAGGGAAATGCGGCTCTTCGCCTGTGCGGAAACCGAACCTTGTGTGCCTCTGGATTGTTTGACAAAAAGGGCAGGGGACGCAAACAGGACGGGGTGCCGGGGTGAATATACTGATGGTGGGCGCAGGGCTTTCGGGCGCTGTGATCGGACGGCATCTGGCCGAGGCAGGCCACAGGATCACGGTCATGGACAGCCGCAGCCATATCGGCGGCAATTGCCATACCGAGCGCGACGCCGAGACCGGCGTCATGGTACATGTCTACGGGCCGCATATCTTTCACACCGATGACGGCGAGGTCTGGGACTATGTGAACCGTTTCGCGCGTTTCCTGCCCTATAAGAACCGGGTGAAGACCACCAGCCTGGACCCCGAGGGGCGGCGCGGCGTGTTCTCGCTGCCGGTGAACCTGCATACGATCAACCAGTTCTTCGGCAAGACCCTGCGCCCCGAAGAGGCGCATGATTTCATCACCGAAGAACAGGCCGATACCTCCATCATCGATCCGCAGACCTTTGAGGAACAGGCGCTGCGCTTTGTCGGGCGCGATCTTTATGAGGCGTTTTTCAAGGGCTATACGATCAAGCAATGGGGCGTGGCGCCAAGCGCGCTGCCGGCCTCGATCCTGAAGCGGCTGCCGGTGCGGTTCAACTACGACGACAATTACTTCTTCCACAGATATCAGGGCATGCCGGAGGACGGCTATACCGCGATGATCGCCAAAATCCTCGATCATCCGGGCATAACGGTCAAGTTAGAGACTGTTTTTGATCAGTCCCAGGCGGCAGATTTTGACCATGTGTTCTACTCCGGGCCGCTGGATGGGTATTTCGACTACCAGCTGGGGCGGCTTGGCTACCGGACGCTGGATTTCGAACGCTTCACCCATCAGGGCGATTATCAGGGCTGCGCGGTGATGAACTACGGCGAGGAAGAGGTGCCCTATACCCGCATCACCGAGCACAAGCATTTCGCCCCCTGGGAAAGCCACGACGGCTCGGTCTGCTACCGCGAATATTCCCGCGCCGCAGAGCCCGAGGACATCCCCTATTACCCGATCCGCCAGGTCGAGGAGAAGGCGCTGCTGGGCGATTATGTGGCGCTGGCGGAACAGGCCCAAGGGGTGACCTTTGTCGGCCGTCTGGGCACCTATCGCTATCTCGATATGGATGTGACCATCCGCGAGGCGCTGGACACCGCCCGCGGGTTCCTGGCGGCTGAGGCGCAGAACGCCCGGGTGCCTGCGTTCTTCGTGGCGCCGCTCTGAGCGGATCGGAGCGGATGTGACAGGCGGATGGGACAGGGCGGGCCGCTGCCGGGGCGGCGGCTTGGTCTGGACCCGTGCCGGATGTTAGAGTAGGGCTTGGGCGCTGGAAAACAAGGCTGATGCAGAAACGAGATGGAGCCGATGAGCGACAAGACCGGAGCCAGACCCAAGACGCTTGTGATTCACATCGGCGACCACAAGACCGGGACCACCACCATTCAGAACGCGCTGGCTGTTGGCAGCATTCAGCTGCATGACGCCAAGCTGCTGTACCCGGCCAAGCTCAACCATAATTACCTGACCGGGTTCATCACCAGCTATCGCAAGGGCACCCCCCTGCCCAAGCATCTTGAGGATCGCGATGGTCTGGAAGAGGTGGCGGCCCAGATTGCGGCCTCGGATGCGGATTATGCGGTGCTGTCCGCCGAGGCCTTTGAAAACATCCCGGCACCGGAATTCCACGATCTGGTCGAGACCTTCTTTCGCGGCTGCGCCGATCGTATCCATATCGTGGCCTATGTGCGCCCCCATGCGCAGCGGATCCTGTCGAGCTATGCCGAGCAGATCAAGATCGGCTGGTATCGCGACAGCATGCAGGACTTCTTTGACCACAATCTGCAAAATGGCCGGTTCCATTACGCGCCGCGCTTTGCCCAGTGGCGGGCGCTGTTCGGCGATGAGTTCACCCTGCGCCCGATGATCCGCAAGGAGCTGAAAAACGGTTCGGTACTGGATGATTTCGCCGAGGTGGCCTTTGACGGGCGGCCCTGCACGGTGGAGGAATTCGAGCCTGAAAACCAGGCCATGACCGTGCGCGAGCTGGCGCTGATGTATTTCCTGCAGGGCCAGTTCCAGGAGCAGGACCCCTGGCTGCGCCATACGCTGGGCTGGGAATTGTCGCGCCAGCTGGACCGTTCGCGCAGCGAGAGCGAGGCCAAGGTGCGCAAACTGGTGATGGCGCGGGATCTGGCCGAGGCCGCCACCGCCGCCTACCGCAGCGATGCCGAGATCATGGATCGCGAATTCTTTGGCGGCCGGCCGCTCCTGCGGAACGCGCTGCGCGACATGGAAAAACAATCCGCCCCGCGTGCGCCCTCGCTGGATCCGAGTCAGTTCTTCAGCCCCGAACATCTGCGCAATCTGACCGTCATGGCCAAGATCATCGAAGGTATGCTGGAACGGCAGGGCAAATGGCCCTCCTATTTCCACAGCCACCGGATCAAGGATATTGAGCGGCACAAGAATGCGCGTCTGGGGCTGGATGAAAATGGCGATCCGCTGGACCCCGAGGCGGAGATGCCGACCGTATCCGAGACCGCAGCGCCGCCCGCCACACAGAGCGCCGCCACCACATCTGACAGGCCGGCCCAGACACCACCGCCCGCCCGCGCCCTTGCACATGCCGCAGCCGCGGCTGCGCCACAGAAGGATCAGCCATGAATATCCGTTCCTCCCTTGCCGCGGTCATCGTGACCTATAACCGGCTGGACAAGCTGAAGCGCGTGATCGCCGCCCTGCAGGCACAGACCTGCCTTCCGGAACGGGTCTTTGTGATCGACAATGCCTCCACCGATGAAACCGGCAGCTGGCTGAGCCAGCTGCAGAAGGACGACCCCCGGTTTCAGCATGTGCGCCTGCCGGAAAACATCGGCGGCGCCGGTGGCTTTTACGAGGGCGCGCGGGTGGCCTATGAGGAAGGTTATGATTTCATCTGGTTCAGCGATGACGACGCCTATCCCGAGCCCAATGCCATTGAACTGCTGCTGACCGGCATCAAGGATTTCGAGGCGCGGTTCACCTGGCGGCCGTCTTTTGCCTGTTCGGCGGTGAAATGGACCAATGGCGATCTCTGCGAGATGAACACGCCCTCAACGGTCTGGGACTGGCCGCGGTTCTACAGCCCCGAGACGCCCTATTTCCTGGTCGGCTCCTGCTCCTTTGTCTCGGTGCTGGTGCCGCGTTGGGCGATCCAGAAACATGGCTTTCCGATCAAGGAATATTTCATCTGGTACGATGACGCCGAATACACCCAGCGTATCGCCAAATCTTATCCCGGTATCTACTGCCCTAACAGCGTGGTGGTCCATGATGTGCCGGAAAACAAGGGCGTGAACTATTCGCTGGTGAACCAGGCCAATATCTGGAAATTCCGCTATGGTGCGCGCAATGAGGCCTCGTTCCGCCGCCGCGAACAGGGCTGGGCCGGGGTGGCGGTCTTTGCCCGCGGGGTGCGGCGGCAGATGCGCCAGGGCAATGTGGAGAAATCGCTGCGCCGTGAGGTCTACAAGGCGATCTGGCAGGGCTGCTCCTTCAACCCGCCGATCATCCGCCCCGACCCCGATACCGGCGTCTGAGACGAGATCTGCCCGCAAAACCACCCGCAGCGCCGGATCCGCCGGACAGATGTATCACAGATCAAAAGGACAGGCAGGGAGCCCCCATGTCTCAGGACAGAGAGTATATCGATCAGGAGATCGCCCAGATCCGTTTCATTTATGAGACGCTCTACCCCGAGATCCCGGTCGAGGCCCATATGTGGTGGGAAGAGGCCAAGCTGCCGACCCCGGCGGTGCAGCCGCAGGATATGTCCTATGGCGCCGAGATGATGGCGCTGACCTATATCGGCAATCTGCGCACCGGGCCGCAGGAAACCCCGGCGCTGCCGGGCAAGCGGGTGTTTGTCACCATCCCCTCGCCGCGTCAGGTGGCGGTCCGCGAAAGTGCCGGCGGCGTGGCCTGGCACAAACGGCCGCGCAAATATCGCGCCATTCACGCGCTCTCGCCGATATTGGCGGAGCAGATGAAATACCAGATCGAGGCCCGGCGCTGGCGCAAGCTTCCCGCCCGGCATAAATTCTCCCGGCTGGCCTGTTCGCGTGGCATCTTCGAGACCCAGACGATGGCCCCTGAGGGGCGCCATGGCGGCAAGGAGCCGGCAATCCTGATCGGGTTGCACTGGCTGGATGTGGGCGGCGCCGAAAGCCTTGGCATCGACAGCATCCGCTGGGCGCTGGACGCCGGGTTGCGGGTGTTTGTCATGGTCGGGCAGGAAGGTCCCGAACGGCTGCTGGCTAAGCTGCCGGAAGATCCGCGCCTGCAGCTGATCCGCACCGATCGCTATCTGCCGCGCAGCCAGACCAGCGCCTTTGTCAGTCAGCTGATTGCGCAGGAAAACATCATCCTCACCCACAATCACCACTGTGTGCCGCTCTATGATGCGCTGCCGACGATCAAGTTGCGCCATCCGCATGTGGTCAATCTCGACAGCACCCATATCGTGGAATATGCCGATGGCGGCTATCCGCGGATTTCCGGTGTCTGGAGCAATTTTATCGACCATCACCATGTGATCAGCGGCGAGTTGGAGCGGTTCTACAAGGAACGCTTCCGGGTTTATGGCAGCAAGCTGGTGCTGGGGCGTCTGCTGGATGACAGCCGTCGCGGCGCTGACGTGGCGCCGGTGCGGATCCGCGCGGGCCAGACCCGCTGCCGCGTCGCCTTTGTCGGGCGGATGGTGCATCAGAAACGCCCGGTGGTGGCGCTGTCGATCATCCGGCGGCTGCGGGCCTGGGGCAAACGCAACGGCGTGGATTTCCGCTTTGATATGGTGGGCGAGGGCCCCTATCGCGGCGCGGTGGAACATCTTTTGACCCGCTACCGTCTGGCGGATGTGGTGCATCTGCATCCCGCAGGCACCGATGTGCCGGGCCTTCTGGGGCAGAGCGATATCCTCCTGGTGCCGTCCTCGAACGAAGGGCTGGCGCTGGTCTGCTATGAGGCGATCGAGGCCGGCTGTGTGCCGATCTGCTCCGATGTGGGGGCGCAGGCGGAGATCTGCCCGCCGGAGACGCTGGTGGCCTGGTCGCCCCTGCAGGCGGTGCGCGAGAGTGTCGCGGTGGTGCAGCGGCTGTTGCGCGAGGAGGGTTTTGCCGAGGGGGTGGAGGCCGGTCAGCGCGCCCGGATGCAGGCCTTGCAGAATGACCCCTCGGCGCGCGAGGTGCTGTCGCAGCTGTATCGTGATGCGCTGGCGGCGGTCGCGGCGGAGAGGCCGGGCAGCACACCTGCGGCGGCAGAGCGCCCCGTGCCCCCAAGCCCCTATCTGGAAAAAAAAAAGCGTAAGCTCTGGCTGCATATAGGGTCGCATAAGACGGGATCGACTTCGTTGCAGATCGCGCTGCGACAAGGCCAGATGCAACAGACCTTGGGCAGCTGGAGTTATCTGCATGCAAAGCCCCGGGTCGATTTCAACCCTCTCATCCGCAATCACAAGATGGGAGGGAACATGTATTCCGAATTGCGCTGGCCGTTTCTGGAGCGGCGCATGGCGGATGCGGATCAGCGGGAGTGTGGCGACTGTATCATCGCGACGGAAATGCTGTTCTGGCTGATGAACCCGAACGATATCCGGGCATTGCACAGGCGGCTGCGTGAGCATTTCGACGAGATCAACGTGGTGGCCTATCTGCGCCGTCAGGACACATTGGCGCTGTCGCACCGCAAACAGGTGATCCTGGGGCAGACGGCCTATCAGTTCTATGGCGCGCAGCTGCAGGCCTTGCCGGTCTATCGGCCGCATATGATGCGCTATTTCGACTATGCCACCAAGCTGGCGCGCTGGGAGGAGATGTTCGGGGCCGGGAATGTCACCGTGCGCCGCTTCCAGCGCAGCGATCTGGTGGGCGGCGACACGGTGCTGGATTTTTACAATCTGGTGGGGCTGACGCCGCCGGACAATCCGCCGCGTGACAACGAGGCCTGGTCGCGCAGCCAGATTCTGGCGGGGCTGTGGCTGCGTCAGCAGGGATTTCCCAAGAGCAGTTTTGAACAGATCCTGCGGGAGCTGCCGGAGGATGGGCCGTTGTTGCCGTCGCGGGCGGAGATGCAGGGCTTTCTGGCGCGGTTTGACGACATCAATCGCAGGCTCGCGCAGCGTTATGATCCCGAGGGGCCGGAGAGCTTCTTTGATCTGGAGTTCGACCGCTACCCGGAGGTGGCCAATGGTGGCCGCACAGCGGCGGGCGGGTTTGACGGTGATCCGGTGCTGACAAAAGAGCTGTTGCAGGAGCTGAAGGCCGGGGCCGAGGCGGAATGCGCCCGGCAGGATCTGGCGCGGGATCCGCTCAATACGGCGGATCAGCTGCTGGATCTGGTGGAGGCCTGAACCGGTCACCCACAGGAAAACGGGCGCTGGACCCTCCCCCCCCGCAGGGATCTGCGGGGGTTTTCTTTGCGCAGTGCAATCCCCCGGCAAAGAAACCAGCACAGACAACAGCGCTCCCGCGCAAAAGAAAAGGCCCCGCAAAGCGGGGCCTTCCCTAAGACTGTGACGGCGCGGATTAGGCGAAGTCGAAGTCGGATGCGTCCAGGTCTGCCAGGGTCAGGCTCGCCAGGGTCACGGTGGTGTCAGCATCGATATCGAGGACCACACCTGCGCTTGTCTGGTAAGCAATGGCCAGAACGTCGGCCAGGTCGTTGTAACCCAGACCTTCGACGTTCAGCTTGTCGCCAGTGGTGAAGTTGTTGATGAGGGTCGCACCGCTGTCGTCACGCAGGATGAAGGTGTCATCGTCTGCGCCACCGTCCATGGTGTCGTTGCCGAGGCTGACATACATCATGTCGGAGCCAGCGCCACCGTTGACGACGTCATCGCCAGCACCGCCGCGCAGTTCGTCGGCACCAGCGCCGCCGTCCAGATTGTCGTCGCCGTCACCGCCACGCAGTTCGTCGTCGCCAGTGTTGCCGACCAGGGTGTCTTCGCCAGCACCGCCGTTGATGACGTCGTTGCCTGCGCCACCGTCAAGGTTGGTGTCGTCGCCGTTGCCGCCGAAGAGGGTGTCAGCACCAGCGCCACCGGTGATGTCGTCTGCACCAGCGCCGCCACCCAGGGTGTTTGCATCGGTTGCAGTTGCACCAGTTACAATGATGGTGTCGGTGCCATTGCCGCCACGGATGACGTTGCTACCGGCGCCGCCGTCGAGCACGTCGTCGCCGTTGCCACCGATCAGGGTGTCATTGCCGAGACCTGCGGTAATGGTGTTGTCTTCATCGTTGCCGTTGAAGGTGTCGTTGCCCAGGTCTTCGCCGCCGAAGTCGGCGTTTTCGTCAACGTTGGCCGCTGCGCCTGTGCCAGCTTCCCATGTGTCGTCACCGGTGGTGAAGGGAATCTCTGCGGTATAGGTCACAGTGACGGTACGGGTTTCGGTGCCAGCTGCGTTTGCAACAACAACTTCGTAGGAGAAGGATGCGTCGTCACCAACGTTGCCCTGTGCGGCAATCGCTGCGGTGTTCGCAGTGAAGGTCACAGTCTGGGCACCGCTGTTGACGGTGAAAGCACCATCAGCGTTCACGAAGTTGCTGCCAACGGTTGCAATGTTCTGGCCGTCAACGCTGACGATGGATGCTGCGGTGAAGGCGTTTACTGCCGCGTCCGCACCGTCCCAGTCATAGCTGTTGATGGTGGTCAGGGTCGCTGCTGCGCCGCTGTTGACGGATGCGGGCTGGATGATGCCCTCGGACGCAACACCGGCTTCGATGGTCACGCCATCAGCCAGAGTGACAGAAGTGAAGCCTTCGGTCAGCGACGCGCCGGCAACAGTCCAGGTGTCGTTCGCTTCGTCATAGGCGAGAGTGGCAACCTGTGCGACAAAAGTGTCAGCCGCGTTGTTCAGGGTCAGCGTATCCGCACCACCGTTGCCGTCGATGCTGTTGCCGCCGATTGCGTCGGTCAGGGTGATTGTGTCATCGCTTGTGCTGCCTGCGACAACGGTCACACCAGCTGCTGCATTAATATTAGCCATTTTCTACTCCGTAGTAATGCTCGTCGATTTCTGCGAACAAACGCGCCTGCCTTATGCCCGCAAAGGTTTTACCGCTCTCTGTCTCTCTGGATGGGGGTCTGTTGTCAAGGAAACTTGCGCCAGAGGGGTCAGGAATTGCGGAGATGTCGAAATCGTGCCCTTCCCGCCACGCCGCGGGGGGAGGGCACGGCGGGGATTTCTGGTGGAGACACCCATTTTAAGGGTTGAAAAGGCGGAGTCTTTTTGCAAACTCTATGCCCCATAGGGGGTGCGTTGCGGCGGGCCTGCGGGAGCTATTGTGGAATGGCCTCTATTTTTGCGGTAGAACTTGACGTTTTGCGAAGATCCTGCGCATTTTGTTAACTCTTTGTTAATACATCCTATGAGGGTAGGGAATTCCTGACCCCTGCCATTCCCTCTCCTTCAGGGTGTGTGGTTTTTGCCACCATGGCCGGACAGGCTTTTCATTTATCAACATTCCGCCCCGGCGTTTTAAATGACGCGCGCGAATTCTTTCACATTTTATTCGCGCAAAGAGAGCTTTGATTTAAATTAATCGGCTTTTTTTGGGGTAATCTCCGCCATATGCCGTCGAGAGTTTCACTTTTTCCACACTACGCCCTTTGGTGTAGGAAGGTGGTAGCGCCCCGATGCGGGGAAAAACCGGTCAAATCCGGCCAGATCTGACGCAAGGGCAGCTGCGCGGACAGAGAATCTCTGGCCCGCTGCCGGGGCTGTGTCCCTGTTGGAGCAGGCCAGAGCAGGCCGGGGGAATCGCGAGGGCGGGCCGACTGGGGGCCGGCTGGGGGGGCGGTGGTTCGGGGCGGTCAGCAGACTGCCGGGGCTTGCGGCAGGCACATGCCCCGGGGTGGCCGCTGCAAGCCGGTCAGCCGTAGCAGCGGCTCACCAGCTGGTGCAGGCGGGCGTCGTTGCGGCTTTTCTCGCCGACGATATTGCGCACCGCATCGGGGATCTCTTCGGCGGCTTTTGCCGTGCTGCCGGTGTTCTCGCGATGCTCGGCCAGTTCGGCCGCAAGACCGTGGCTGCGGCGGAAATGCTGCAGGCTGGCGCCCAGATGTTCGGTCACGCCGATAAAGCTGTAGTAGCGGTTCAGCTTCTCCAGCGCGTGATCAAAGGAGTAGAAGGCGCCGGTCATCAGCGACAGCTGATAGTCCAGCGGCAGCGCCTGGGCATAGGCCTCCAGCGTCGGGTAGCGGGCGGCAAAGGCCTCGTGCTGGGGGTGTTTGTCGGAGGTGTTGTAGCGGTAGTTGGACACGAAGCGGTCCAGAGGATCGCGGATGATGGTGGCGCATTTCAGCGGCAGTTCCTGATGGCGCCAGTACATGACGTCGGACCATGCAAAATGCCCCATCAGCACCTGACGGCAGGGGTTGGCCTCATCGCTGCGCCGGTAGAGCGCCTTGCGCGTCTTGTTGCGGAAGGACTGGTTGGTGTTCTCCCAGGAGACCGGGTGAAAAATGTCAAAAGCCGCCTGCAGCGCCTTGCCCACCGACATGCCCGCGGTCTTGGGGATATGCATGAACAGGATCACGTCATTGGGGTCGTGATAGGCCTCTGGCGCCACCAGCCGGGGTGCAAACCGAGCCTCAAAGGCGGTCTCGGCAACGGTCTTGATACCGGAGGTCTGAGAGGAAACCTGTGACATGATAAGGGCTTGCTCCACGTTGGGCGGCAGGTGCCGGATGCGCTGTCGGGCCTTAGCGAAGGGGGGGCTGGATGTCAATCTGAGCAGCGGGGAGGCGGCCGGTTTGCGCCCCCCTGTGGCAGGGCGGCTGCCTGCGGGCGGCCAGTGATGCCGCGCCGCCGCGCCTGCCGCCTATTCTATGAGGAACCGGGAGAGCTGTTTGACAAGGCTCCGGCGGCTGTGCTTTTGACCCTGTGCAGAGATGCCCGGAGAACAGGGGCGCCCATCGCCATTGGCAGGAGCCATTGTGCATCCGGGCGTGTCCGGGCATATCCCCCTGATCCCGGCCCGCTCTGCCCAGATCTTTCTTGCGGGTGGCCGGGTCTCTTGGACTTCTTACTTTTGGTTGCCCGTCCGGGTGACCCAGACAAAGGCAATACGTCAATGGCACGCACCTCGGCACAGCAATCAGGATCGGCGCATAAGGCGGGGCTGGCTGAGATCCGCAAGGCCCGCAGGGGCAACCGCGGCGCCTTCTGGCTGATCGGCCTGTTCAGCTTCTTTGCCAATCTGCTGATGCTGACCAGCCCGCTTTATATGATGCAGGTCTATGACCGGGTGCTGGGCAGCCGCTCGCTGGAGACGCTGGTGGCGCTGACGGTGCTGGCGGGATTCCTGTTCCTGATCATGGGCATTCTGGATTACGTGCGCGGCCGGATCCTGGCACGGGTCGGGGCGCGGTTCCATGACCAGCTGGAAACCCGGGTGTTCAATGCGGTGCAGGACAAATCGGCGGCCGGCTTCAATGACGACATCGCCAAGGTGGGGCTGCGGGATCTGGAGGCGATGCAGAAGGCGCTCTCCTCTCCTATTGTTTCGGCCTTTTTCGATCTGCCCTGGACACCGCTGTTTCTGGGGCTGATCGCGGTGTTCCATCCGCTTCTGGGTCTGCTGGCGCTGATCGGCGGTGGCGTGCTGGTGGCTTTTGCCCTGGCCAATCAGATGATTTCCAAGGCGCCGGTCGAGAATGCCAGCATGATGGCCGCCTCGGCGCATCAGGTCTCGGACGGGATGCGCAACAATGCCGAGCTGATCCAGGGGCTGGGAATGCGCCGTGCGGCTTTTGCCAAATGGCGGATGCTGCGCAGCCAGGCGGTTGGATCTGAGCTGAGCGCGGCGGATATGACCGGTGGGTTCAGCACCGCCACCCGCACCTTCCGGCTGGCGCTGCAATCGGCGATGCTGGGCACCGGCGCCTATCTGGTGCTGACCGAAGGGCTGACACCGGGGGTGATGATCGCCTCCTCCATCATCATGGGCCGGGCTCTGGCTCCGATCGAGACGCTGATCGGTCAATGGGCTCTGGTGCAGCGCGCCCTGCAGGCGCAGGAGCGGCTGGCGCAGATGCTGAGCGAAACCCCGGAGCGCCCGGCGCCGATGAAGCTGGCCCGCCCGGCCGCCAAGCTGGAGGTACAGGGCGTGGCCCTGGTGCCGCCGGTGGCGCCGGGGCAGGTGGCCAAACCGGTCCTGCAGGGGCTGAATTTCAATATCCAGCCCGGGCAGGCGCTGGGGGTGATCGGGGCCTCGGGGGCGGGGAAATCCTCGCTGGCGCGGGCGCTGATCGGCGTCTGGCACCCGGTCTCGGGCAAGATCCGCCTCGATGGGGCGGCGCTCAATCAATATGACATGGATGATCTGGGCAGCTACATCGGCTATCTGCCGCAGCAGGTGACGCTGTTTGACGGCACCATTGCCGAAAACATTGCCCGGCTGTCGATGATGCCGGATCCCGATCAGGTGGTGGCTGCCGCCCGCAAGGCCGCGGTCCACGACATGATCCTGCAATTGCCGCAGGGTTATGACACGCCGGTGCGGGTGGCCAGCACCCGGCTGTCGGGTGGGCAGGTGCAGCGCATCGGCCTGGCGCGGGCCCTTTACGGCGATCCGGTGCTTCTGGTGCTGGATGAGCCGAACTCCAACCTCGACAATGAAGGCAGCCAGGCGCTGAACCTGGCGGTGGCCCATGCCAAACAGGACGGCCGTGCGGTGGTCATCATGGCGCATCGCCCGGCGGCGATTCAGCTCTGCGACCTGATCCTGATCCTCGACAACGGGGCGCAGCGGGCCTTTGGGGCCAAGGATGCGGTGCTGCGTGAGCATCTGCAGAACCCGCAGGCCGGCCAGCAGAAACCGGCCCCGAAACAAGCCCCGAAACCGGCTACAGTGCAGGTCGCAGCACAGGCAACAGAGGATGATGCGGCACAGCTGCCGCAGGAGGCAGCCACTTCGGCCCCGGAAACGCCGGTCCAGAAACAGCCGTCTCCGAAACAGGCAGAGGCAAAAGCATGAGCGATACATCCAAATCCTACCCGATCCGTGGGCTGACCATTGCCGGGCTGCTGGCGCTGGGGCTGCTTGTAGGCGGCATTGGCCAATGGGCGGCGACGGCGGAAATCTCCGGTGCGGTGATTGCCTCCGGTTCCATCAAGGTGGAGCAGAACCGGCAGGTGGTGCAGCACCCCTATGGCGGCGTTGTCGACGACGTGCTGGTGAGCGAGGGCGATCTGGTCGAGGAGGACGCGCTGTTGCTGCGGCTGGAGCCGTCGGAGCTGCTGGCCGAACGGCAGATCGTCGAAGGTCAGCTGGCCGAAACCCTGGCCCGGCGCAGCCGCTACAGTGCCGAACGCGACGAGGCCGAGGACATCACCTTTGCCGAGCTGCTGTTCGAGCTGAGCGGCACCCATGTGCAGACCGAAGAGCTGATCAACGGTCAGAAACGCCTGTTTGAAGCGCGCCTGGTCAATCTGCGCGCCCGCATCAGCCGCCTGCAGGAACGGATCGGCCAGATCCAGAGCCAGATCGACGGCATCGAGGCGCAGCAGTCGGCGCTGCAGGAACAGCTGGTGCTGATCGGCCAGGAGCTGGAAAACCAGCAGAGCCTGCTGGCACAGGGGTTGGCACAGTCCAGCCGGGTGCTGTCGCTGCAGCGCGAACAGTCACGGCTGCGCGGTCAGGCCGGGGCGCTGACCGCCCAGAAGGCCCAGGCCGAAGGGCAGGTGACCGAACTGGGTCTGGAGATCCTCAACCAGAAAAGCGCACGGCGCGAAGAGGCGATCACCACCCTGCGCGACCTGCAGGTGCGTGAGCTGGAGCTGATCGAACGGCGCAATGTGATCCTGCAGCGGCTGTCCCGGCTGGAGGTGCGCGCCCCGGTGGCGGGGGTGGTCTATGATCTCAATGTCTTTGCCCGCAAATCGGTGATCCGGGCGGCGGATCCGCTGATGTATCTGATCCCGCAGAGCCAGCCGCTGGTGATTTCGGCGCAGGTGGCGCCGTCGGACATTGATCAGGTCTATCTCAACCAGCCGGTCAGCCTGAATTTCTCCAGCTTCAACCAGCGCACCACGCCGACGCTGTTTGGCACGGTGAGCACGGTATCGGGCGATTCCTTTGTCGATCCGCAGACCGGGCGCAGCTATTACGTGGTCGAGGTGCGGCTGAACAAAGGCGAGGCCGCCCGCCTGCCCGAGGGCAATGTGCTGGTGCCGGGGATGCCGGTGGAGACCTTTATCCAGACCAACAGCCGCACGCCCTTTGCCTATCTGTTGCAGCCCTTCACCGATTATCTCAACCGCGCCTTCCGCGAGAGCTGAGCCTGTCTGCCCGGCTCTCGCCTCCCTCCTGCCGATCCGGACAGGGGGATATGCCGGGGGGACATGCGGGCGGAAAATCGGCTGCCACTCCGTCGCAACATGTTTTAGACTGACGCGACCCCGCGCCAAGATACCAGCAAGTTACCAGGGCGCGGCTGATCGCATGAGATTTAAGGATAGCAGATG
>NZ_JBBLYU010000008.1 GCF_037911135.1 Phaeobacter sp. A36a-5a
CAATGTCAGCCTGACCATCTGGGATGCCGGCGGCGCGGATCTGATCGACGCCTCCGATCTTGGCAGCAACAGCCGGATCGACCTGCGCCCGGGGCAGTATTCCACCATCGGCAGCCTTGAGAACAATGTCGCCATGGCCACCGCGGTCCGGGTAGACGGGCGCACCGTCAACCTGATCGAGGACGCCTGGGGCGGGGCTGGTGATGACCTGCTGATCGGCAATGAGGCCGCCAATACGCTGGTCGGCAACGCCGGGCGTGACACGCTGAAAGGCGGCGCCGGGCAGGACAGGCTGGAGGGCGGCGAAGGCAATGACCGCATGGCAGGAGGCCAGGGCGCCGATGTCTTTGTGTTTTCGCAAGGGGCCGATGTGGTGATTGATTTTCAGGCCGAAGATCGCATCGACATGTCCGCCGCCACCGGGGTGCTGGATTTTGCCGATCTGCGCGAGGATCACCTCGAGATCCGCAACGCCGATCTGGTGATCCGGGATGACAACGGCTGGTCCCTGACCCTGCAGAACACCGCGTTCGAGGATCTCAGGGCGGATGATATCCTGTTCTGAGGGCCCGGCCCGTCAAGCTCTGGGCAGGTTCCGGGCACGTCCGGGAACCTGCTCTTGGGGCGGCCCTCTGCCTATTTCCGACAGCCGATAGCGGATCAGAAGATAAAGTCATCGGCCGTCAGGTCTGCGGCGATCTGATCGAGCAGCAGGATCTCCCCCGCCCCGGTCTGGATCAGCGTATCCTCGCCCTGCTGCTGCAGGCGCAGATCCCCCAGATCCTCGGCGATGCCCGCCCGCGCCAGACGTCCAAGGTGGATCACATCCACTCCTTGCGTGAAATCGCGGATCCTGTCGCTGCCGTGGCCCGCCCCAAAGACAAAGACATCGGCACCCTGGCCGCCCACCAGAAGATCATTGCCGCCGCCGCCATCCAGCGTGTCATTGCCCTTCTGGCCAAACAGCTTGTCCCGGCCGCTCTGGCCCAGCAGCCGGTCGCCCTGGGCACCGCCGCGCAACAGGTCGTTCTGGCCGCCGCCGCGCAGCAGATCCGCATCGGATCCGCCCAGCAGCCGGTCGCCGCCGCGTCCGCCATCCAGCGTGTCACGGCCAGCCCCGCCCACCAGAAGATCGCGCGCGCCCTGCCCCAGCAGCACGTCATTGCCCGCCTCGCCGCGCAAACGGTCGCCGCCCTGACCGCCCAGCAGCCGGTCATGGCCCGCATCGCCCCAGAGACTGTCGCGCCCGTCGCCACCCAGCAGCGTGTCATTGCCCGCCAGCCCGTTGATCTGATCGCCGACGCTGCGCGCAGCAATCCGGTCGGCGCCGCCGCTGCCATAGCGCATCGGATCCGGCGCCTCGGCGGGGGGCAGCATCCGGTCGGCAAAGACAACCCCCCCGGCAAAAAGATCCGCCGCATCCAGACTGCCGCCATCGGCGCTTTGCACCACAACCTCGGTGCGGCTGCCATCCGCTGCCTGATGGGTGATCACGGCGCCATCGCTGCGGCTGCGGATCTGCAGCCCATCCAGGCTGCGCAGCCCGTCAAACCCCGACAGATCCAGACTGTCCTGCCCGGTCTCGAAATCACTGATGCGCAGGCTGCCACTGCGCCCCTCCTCGGCCGGGCGCAGCACGAAGACATCCGCCCCCGCGCCGCCGCTCAGCACTGCACCGATGCCGCCCGCCAGCACATCCGCCGCGCCGGTGCCGCTGATCCGGCCGCCGGCGGTGGTGATCACATCGCCCAGCTCTGCCAGCGGCAGGGTGAACTGCGACAGCCCCTCGGCCGTGCCGGAGCTGGCAAAGATCTGCAGATCCCCCCCGATCACCGCCGCCGCCAGCGCGGTGACATTCTCCAGCCCCAGCCCGGCCTCGCCGGCATTGCTGGCATGGGCGAGGCTCGTGACATGCACCAGCTGGCCCTCCGGCAGGATCCGAAACAGCGCCAGCCCGTCGTCGCTGCCCGCCGCCAGCACCAGCATCTCGCCGGCGACCTCGACCACCTCCAGCGCGGTGACCCCGCCAAAACGGGTGGCGGCGGTGTCCAGCACATGATCGCTCAGGGTCATCTGACCATCGCGCCCCAGCGCAATCAGGCTGAGCGAGCCGCTGCCCGCCGCCGCCAGCACCGCCCAGCTGCTGCCAAAGGCGGAGAAGCTCTCCACTGCGGTCGGTTCGGCCAGCCCCAGCCCATCCGCCGCGCCAAGGCTGTCGGCCACCTGCAAAGCGCCGCTCTGCGGATCGATCCGGTAGCTCAGCAGCCCCTGTTCAATCCGGTCGGCCAGCAACAGCAGCTGCGCGCCGCCGCCCAGGTCCGCCAGCTCCAGCGCCACCGCGCCGGGGCGGTCATAGGCCGCCGCGCCGCCCGCCTTGGCCACCTCCGCGCCGCCCGCCCCCAGCTGCCAGCCGCTCAGCCGACCATTGGCCAGCCCGTAGACCACCGATCCCCCGCTGCCAAGGCTGCCAACCACCGTGGCGTCCAGCCCCGCAGCCCCCGCCCCCGGCAGGCTGTCCTGCTGCTGCGCCGACAGCTGGCCATTGCCGCCGATCTGATGAAACGCCAGGGCGCTGCGGGTGCTGCCCTCGACCAGCAAACGCGTCTCGCCGCCGATCTCGGCCAGGGTCGCCTCGCCCCCCGCCAGCCCCAGCGCGCGATGATAGACCGTATCGCGCAGAACCGGCGTGCCGCCTCCCAGGCTGTAGCTGGCAATGCCGCCATTCAGCCCGCTGACCGCAAACAGCTGCACCGCGCCATTGGTGCCCTGATGGATTTCCAGATCGCGCAGATCGCTGTCCAGCAGCAGATCATTGGCTCCGAACCGTCCTGCAAATCGTAGATCCATCTGTGTTGCTCCCGCGCTACCTGATCACCAGACCCGCCGGAGTTGCATTTCCGGGGGCAGGATCAGCCTCACGGGGAGAGGCGGCGGCAGAGCGGACGGGAATGGGGCAGAAACGCGGCTATTGTTTACATATTGAAGACAATCCCCACGGTCAGGCGCGGAGGAAACAGTCACCCCCCCGCAAAAGGGGTGTTGCAGAGCGGGCGCGCGCCCCCTTAGGGGCCGGGTGATCCGACTGGGGCATTCTGGCGCCATCCCCGCGATCAGGAGCCGCCAGAATGCCAGACATCACCCCAGACACCCTGCCCCAGACCACCCCTCTTCTTGCCCTGCCCTATCTGATGCCCGCCCAGGCGCAGAAACATGTGACCCATAACGAGGCGCTGCGCATGCTGGATGCGCTGGTGCAGCTGCGGCTGGAGGCCATTGACGCCACCACCCCGCCCGCAACCCCGGCCGAAGGGGCGGCCTATGGGCTGGCCGACAGCCCGGCCGATGCCTGGGCCGGTCAGGGCGGGCGGCTGGCGATCTGGCAGGATGCCGCCTGGCAGTTCCTGACGCCGCAGCCCGGCTGGCGCGCCTGGGTGCCGGCGGATCAGGCGCTGCGGGTCTGGGATGGCACCCAATGGCAGCTGCCGCCGCTGAGCGGCGACCGGCTCGACCGGCTGGGCATTGCCACCGATGCCGATGCCACCAACCGCCTGTCCCTGCGCAGCCCCGCCAGCCTGCTCAGCCATGATGGCGGCGGCCATCAGCTGAAGATCAACAAGGCCTCGGGCAGCGATACCGCCAGCCTGCTGTTTCAGTCGAACTGGACAGGCCATGCCGAGATGGGGCTGGCGGGCAATACCGATTTCACCGTGAAACTCTCTCCCGATGGCAGCAATTGGGAGGCCGCCATGGTGCTGAAATCCGCCAATGGACGTGCCGGCTTTGGCACCTATGATCCCGGTGCCCGTCTGGAGATCAGCGGCGATGACAGCACGCTTCTGGCGCTCACCGCGACGGGCAGTTCGCAGGATTATCTGACCGCCGGCGATGGCAGCGGCGCGATGTTCCGCCTGGCCCAGAATGGCAATGGCTATTGCGATGGCGCCTGGACCGGCGGTGGCGCGGATTATGCGGAATTCTTCGAATGGGAGGATGGCAACCCGGACGGAGAAGACCGGCGCGGCCTCGCGGTGGTGATGGCGGGTGACCGGATCCGCGCCGCAAGCCCCGGCGAGACGCCGATCGGGGTGATTTCCACAACCCCGTCGATCCTCGGCAATGACGACGGCGGGCGCTGGCAGGGTCGCAGCCTGCGCGATGGCTTTGGCGCCATGCTGCGCGATGCCGGCGGCGCGCCCTGCCTCAACCCGGCCTATGACCCCACCCGCCCCTATCGCAGCCGCGCCGAACGCGCGGAATGGGCCATGGTCGGGCTTCTGGGCCGACTGCGCCTGCGCACAGGCCAGCCCACCGATCCCCGCTGGATCCGCCTGCGCGCCCTGCCCGCCAGCCAGGACACCCCCGCCGAAGGGCTGGAGGAATGGCTGATCCGTTAGCCAGGGCAGGCGGTTGTCACTTGCGGGCGTAGATATCCTCGTAGCGGATGATGTCATCCTCGCCGAGATAGCTGCCGGTCTGCACCTCGATGAGGACCATCGGCACCTTGCCGGGGTTCTCCATCCGGTGCACCGCGCCCAGGGGAATATAGACCGACTGGTTTTCGCTCACCAGCTGTACCCTGTCATCCACCGTCACCTTGGCGGTGCCTTCGACCACGATCCAATGTTCCGAACGGTGATGATGGCTCTGCAGGCTGAGCGCCGCGCCGGGGTGGACATGGATGCGTTTCACCTGGAACCGTTCGCCCACCACCAGGCTCTCAAACCAGCCCCAGGGCCGGTGATCCTTGGGGAAGGCCTCGGCCTGGCGGGCGGATTTCGCCTTCAGCGCGCTGACCGCCTGTTTGACGTCCTGCGCGCGGGAGGCATGCGCAACAAGCACCGCATCGGGCATTGCCACGGCAATCACGTCTTTCAGCCCGATGCCGACAACCTCCAGCCCGTCATCCTCCGAGCGCAGCAGGCTGTTGCTGCACTCAATGGCGGTGGCGCGGCCCTGGGTGACAATGCCATCGCCATCCGGCCCGCTTTCGCGCCAGACCGCATCCCAGCCCCCCAGATCGGACCAGCCGCCCGCATAGGGCACCACGGCGAGATTCTCTGCCCGCTCCATCACCGCATAGTCGATGGAGATATCCGCGGCCCCGTCCCAGGCGTCCGGGTCCAGCCGCAGAAAGCCCAGATCCGGCTCCCCCTGCTCCACGGCGCCCTGCACCGGCGCCATCAGATCCGGCGCATGGGTCTCAAAGGCGGCGATGATCGCCTTCACCGAGAACAGGAAGATGCCTGCGTTCCACAGGAACTGACCGGAGGCCAGCATATCCTCGGCGGTGGCCAGATCCGGTTTCTCGACAAAGCGTTTCAGGCCGATCACCTTGGGGCTGAAATCACCGGGATCGCCATCCAGTTCGAGATAGCCATAGCCGGTCTCGGCCCGGTCCGGTTTGATCCCGAAGGTGACCAGCTGGCCTGCCCGCGCCGCCGGTTCCGCCGCCGCCACCGCCGCACGAAAGGCCGCCGCATCGGGCACCACATGATCCGAGGGCGCCACCAGCATCAGCCCCTCCGGGTCGCGCGCCCGCAGCCAGAGGGCCGCCGCCAGCACCGCAGGCGCGGTGTTGCGTCCCGCCGGTTCGATCAGGATGGCGCCCGGATCAATGCCCGCCTCCGCCAGCTGTTCGGTGACAATAAAGCGGAAATCGGAATTGGTCAGCACCATCGGAGCCGCAAACCCCTCGCCCGACAGGCGCAAGGCGGAGGCCTGAAACAGCGTGGTCTCCCCGACCAGGGGCACAAATTGCTTTGGGTAACTTTTGCGCGACAGCGGCCACAGCCGTGTGCCCGAGCCGCCGCACAGAAGAATGGGGGTGATCATGAGCTGTCCCTTTCCGACCGGTCTGCGGGTCTTAGTCTGACCTGTTTGAGGCAAATGTCTGCCCATTTTTCGGGCCATCTCCCTGTCTTTTCTGGGCCTTTTTTGCGGCGATGGCCAGCGGGCTGGTCATTTGCTGCGCAACCGCTCCGGATCCTGCTGCAGATACCACGCATAGGTCTGGGCAATCCCGTCGCGCAGCGCAATCTCGGCCTGCCAGCCCAGCCGGGCCAGCCGCGAGACATCCATCAGCTTGCGCGGGGTGCCGTCGGGCTGCTCCGGGTTGGTCCGGATCTCGCCGTCAAAGCCCACCACCCCGGCCACCATCTCGGCCAGCTCCAGGATCGAGATATCCTGCCCGCAGCCGACGTTGATATGGCTCAGCATCGGGCTGGTTTCGCGCTGGTAGGTCGCCGGGTCCAGATCCAGCACAAACAGCGAGGCCGCCGCCATGTCATCCACATGCAGGAATTCGCGCCGCGGCGTGCCGGTGCCCCAGATCGTCACATGATCCTCGCCCGCCCGCACCGCCGCATCAAAACGGCGAATGAGCGCCGGCAGAACATGGCTGTTTTCGGGGTGGAAATTGTCGCCCGGCCCATAAAGATTGGTCGGCATCACCGAGCGGTAGTCGCGGCCATATTGGCGGTTGTAACTTTCGCAGAGCTTGATGCCCGCGATCTTGGCAATGGCATAGGGCTCATTGGTGGCCTCCAGCCGATCCGTCAGCAGCGCCGCTTCGGCCATCGGCTGGGGGGCATGTTTGGGATAGATGCAGCTGGATCCCAGCTGCAACAGCCGCTCAACCCCATGCTGATGGGCGGCATGGATCACATTGCATTCGATCATCAGGTTTTCATAAATGAAATCAGCCGGATAGGTGTTGTTGGCATGGATGCCGCCCACTTTGGCCGCCGCCAGAACCACCTGATCGGGGCGTTCTGCGGCAAAAAATGCCTGCACCATGGCCTGATCGGTCAGATCCAGCTCGGCGCTGGTCCGGGTGATCAGCTGGATGTCGTCTCCGGCCGCGCGGCGCGCCTGCAAACGGCGCAGGATGGCGCCCCCCACCATGCCACGGTGGCCGGCCACATAGATTTTCACAGCGCTGGTGCCC
>NZ_JBBLYU010000009.1:0-2500 GCF_037911135.1 Phaeobacter sp. A36a-5a
ATGAGCCTGACGAGCTACCGGGCTGCTCCATCCCGCGACATTTTTATTTATGCTCTGGCGCGTTGCGCGAATTGAGCCATTAATTGCTTTATCACTGATGTTGTGATTGAGCATTTATCCCTTCAGAGGGGTATATCTGAAGGTATTTTTTATTGTTATCGTTTAGAGTTTATGGATTTTACTAGGTTTGGCGGTGACCTACTCTCCCACGCCTTAAGACGCAGTACCATCGGCGCAACAGTGCTTAACTTCCGGGTTCGGGATGGGACCGGGTGTTTCACTTGCGCTATGACCACCAAACCGAGGAAAATCCATATTGACGATCTTTGTGAGAGATCGTCGAGATACAATCGCGATGAAGTCCAAGTTTGTTTTGCTTTTGGTTCATTGTGTCACTGCCTGTTACTGGAACAGATCAAGCCTATCGGGCGATTAGTACCGGTCAACTGAATGCATTGCTGCACTTACATCTCCGGCCTATTGACGAGGTGGTCTACCTCGGCCCTCAGGGATACCTTGTTTTGAGGGGGGCTTCCCGCTTAGATGCCTTCAGCGGTTATCCTGTCCGATCATAGCTACCCTGCACTGCTGCTGGCGCAACAACAGGTCCACCAGTGGATCGTTCACCCCGGTCCTCTCGTACTAGGGGCAACTCCTCTCAAGTATCCTACACCCACGGCAGATAGGGACCGAACTGTCTCACGACGTTCTAAACCCAGCTCACGTACCTCTTTAAACGGCGAACAGCCGTACCCTTGGGACCTGCTCCAGCCCCAGGATGAGATGAGCCGACATCGAGGTGCCAAACACTGCCGTCGATATGGACTCTTGGGCAGTATCAGCCTGTTATCCCCGGCGTACCTTTTATCCGTTGAGCGATGGCCCTCCCACTTGGGACCACCGGATCACTATGGCCGACTTTCGTCTCTGCTCGACTTGTCAGTCTCGCAGTCAGGCTGGCTTCTGCCATTGCACTCAACGAGCGATTTCCGACCGCTCTGAGCCAACCTTCGCGCGCCTCCGTTACGCTTTAGGAGGCGACCGCCCCAGTCAAACTACCCGCCACGCAGGGTCCCGGATCCGGATAACGGACCGCGGTTAGATATCAAGAGTGCGAAGGGTGGTATCTCAAGGGAGGCTCCACCGGAACTAGCGTTCCGGTTTCGATGCCTACCACCTATCCTGCACATCACAATCCTGATACCAGTGCGAAGCTGTAGTAAAGGTGCACGGGGTCTTTCCGTCTAACCGCGGGAAGCCTGCATCTTGACAGGCAATTCAATTTCGCTGAGTCGATGTTGGAGACAGCGGGGAAGTCGTTACGCCATTCGTGCAGGTCGGAACTTACCCGACAAGGAATTTCGCTACCTTAGGACCGTTATAGTTACGGCCGCCGTTTACCTGGGCTTCAATTCGGAGCTCTCACCCCTCCTTTTAACCTTCAGGCACCGGGCAGGCGTCAGACCCTATACGTCGTCTTGCGACTTCGCAGAGCCCTGTGTTTTTAATAAACAGTCGCCACCCCCTGGTTTGTGCCCCCAGCTCCAAGTTGCCTTGGAACCGGGCCTCCTTCTCGCGAACTTACGGAGGTATTTTGCCGAGTTCCTTCAACATCGTTCTCTCAAGCGCCTTGGTATTCTCTACCAGTCCACCTGTGTCGGTTTAGGGTACGGTCTCATGGAGGGCTATTTCCAGGGACTGATCAGCAGCCCATTCAATCCGATAAGGATGAACTACCTTCACAATCCGTCACATCCTCCTGGCCTAGGAATATTAACCTAGTTCCCATCGGCTACGCCTTTCGGCCTCGCCTTAGGGGCCGGCTTACCCTGCTCAGATTAGCTTTAAGCAGGAACCCTTGGACTTTCGGCGAGAGTGTCTCTCACACTCTTTGTCGCTACTCATGTCATCATTCTCGCTAGTGATCTCTCCACGGGATCGCTCACGCGCCCGCTTCATCGAAAGCTCCGTGCGTCCAAGACCTTCCAGAGGAAGGTTAAAGACGCATGGAACTATGTCACACTACGCTCTGCTACCATGCACTATGTGCATCCTAAGCTTCGGCTCATGGCTTGAGCCCCGTTACATCTTCGCCGCAGGACGTCTTAATTAGACCAGTGAGCTGTTACGCTATCTTTAAAGGATGGCTGCTTCTAAGCCAACCTCCTGGTTGTTTTGGACATCCCACCTGCTTTCCCACTTAGCCATGAATTAGGGGCCTTAGCTGTAGGTCAGGGTTGTTTCCCTCTCCACTACGGACGTTAGCATCCGCAGTGTGTCTGCCATCTAGTACTCCCCGGTATTCGGAGTTTGGTTAGGATCAGTAAGCCTGTGGGGCCCCATTACCCATCCAGTGCTCTACCCCCCGGGGTATTCGGATGACGCTCTACCTAAATAGATTTCGCAGAGAACCAGCTATCTCCGAGTTTGATTGGCCTTTCACCCCTAGGCACAGCTCATCCCGATCCTTTTCAACGGATGTGGGTTCGGTCCTCCAGTG
>NZ_JBBLYU010000010.1 GCF_037911135.1 Phaeobacter sp. A36a-5a
CAATACCGAAGCAAAATAGCGCCCCAGCGCCTACAGCCATCATACCAATCATGAAACGAAGCGCGCCAAACCAAAGCGGTACACATCAGCGCGGAAAACCCCGCCGCCCGAACGCTTGACCGCAACGGCGGGCGCGATCCGAAGAAAGGGCGACCTTGATACTGCAAGCGCTCGTTCAGCCCTAACAGGTCCTTAGCATTGGCGATCTTTTGCACCGGAGGCGACGTCGCGGTCCTGCTCTTCCACCAGGATTCTGGCTATTGTCGCTGGGGACTTTTGGAAACGGACGCGACTTAACTCAAATTTATTTCTTATGGGCGTATCTTCGGGATCGTGAGCGCAGTTCGTTGCGCGTGCTTTGCTGGAGAACCGGTCACATGCAGTTTCGCTCTTTCAATGCTCCTGATCCAGATACAGGCGATCGTCCTCTGGTGACGGTTTTCTGCGCCGTCTGGCATAAGCAGCCGAACAAGCACGAGTTATTGCGGTCTCATTGGGAGAATCTGAAGGCACAGTCGATCCCCGTTGAGCCTTGCTACATCTTTGACAATGGTGATGTTGCCCCCGAGTGGCTGGACGCGCCCTGGCACAGTTTTGACGAGCCGCTCACGATCTACGAGGCCTGGTCCGCAGCAACTGCACTGGCACGTACAAAATATATCATGAACCTTAATATGGATGATCGCCTGGCCACCAATGCCGTTCAGGCGATGGTCGCCGCAGCGATTGCGACCAAATCCGCATTGGTTGGTGGTGAATGGCTCGTCAGCTTTGATGAAAGTCACCTCGACCAAAAGTTTGCTGTGGAAGACCTCTGGGATACCTGCTTCGCTGCCGATTGGCCGCCGAAGAAACAATCAAATCTGCGGCTTGGCAGCGGAACGGCTGAGCGGGGAACATATGGACCTGCCACACTGTGGAGCCTGGAGCAGGTCGGCCCATGGTACCCGAGCTACTTCGGCAACCAGACACCGATCAAATCGATTGGCGATGCCATCTTCTGGCAGGTCCTTGCCAAGAATAATCGCAAGTTCACGCGGATCCCGATGGTGGTCGGCCGGTACTATTCTGACGAGACATCCCAGGCCGAATTCCGCCCGCACCAGGACAATGAGTACCTGCGTGATCACGGGATCAGTCGCGCTTCCTTTGCCGATTTCATCACCTCGGGTGATTTTTCCAAATGGCCCGGCCTTGCTCCCGCGGCTGGTGTCCCGGACCCTGTCGAGCTGAATAAAATCGAACGAGCCAGTGCGGAGCTGGCCGCGAAATTTCGTTCAATGGGGTTGAGAGCGCATGGCGCGGCCCAAAGCATCTCGATGCAGTGACCATGTCGCAACGTATCTTCATAACCGGCAGCGGCGGTATCGTTGGCCGCCACGCCATGGCTGCTCTGGCAGAGCTTGCGCCTGATGCGGTTGTGATCCGCAACACCGCAGATCTGACAAAACCCGATGAGATTGCCCAGGTCATCAACACGGCGGGCCCGCTTGATCTGGTCATCCACCTTGCTGCCATGGCGCCGGTCAAGGCGGTGCAGGGCGATCCCGGCGGCGCCTTTGCTGTGAACGCTGGCGGCACGATCAACCTTCTGGCTGCGCTTGGCAATACTCATGCCCGGATGCTTCTGTGTTCCTCCAGCCATGTCTATGCGAGCAAAGAGACGCCAATTTTCGAAACCGATACCATCGAACCGGTTTCACTTTATGGTCAGACCAAGCGGATGGCAGAGCTGGCTGCGCAACAGATTTGCGCCGCGACGGGTCGCTCGCTCTGCATCGCCAGATTGTTTTCGATCCACGACCCTGAACAATCTGGAAGCTATCTGCGCCCGACGCTTGTCACTCGGTTGAAGACCGCCGTGCCGGAGGCGCCGTTTGACCTCTACGGTGCCGGCAGTCGGCGGGATTTTCTGCCCGCTGCACAGGCGGCGCGCCTTATTGTCGAACTCGCTCTTTCGGATGCCGAGGGGCCGGTCAACGTCGGCTCCGGGTGTGCGATGACGGTAGCAGATTTTGCCCAATCCCTTGCTCCTTTCCCTTTGAACATACGGCCCCTGGGCCAGAACGACACGCTAGAGGCCGATGTCACGCGCCTGCGTGCGATCCTTGGAGAACGCCATGACTAAGAGAGTTTCCATTGTAGTTCCCACATTTAACCGTGCGGATATGCTGCCCAAGGCAATCGACAGTGCGCTTGATCAGACGGTCGCCTGCGAAGTGATCGTCGTAGATCACGGGTCGACTGATCATACGCCGCAGGTTGCCGCGGAATATGGTGATAAGATCATCTACGTCCGGCGGGAAAAGGACTTCGGCCCGCATTTTTGCTGGCTTGAGGGCGTCCTGCATGCATCTGGCGAATTTGTTCACCTGCAGTATGACGATGACTGGATTGCTCCGACCTTCATTGAAAAATGCCTGGCTGTCATCAGCGATGATGTCGGCTTTGCCTTCACCGGGGCTGAGGTTGTCGACAATAAAACCGGCAAGCAGATGATGACGCAGTTCTTGGGATGGCTGCCGGATACGGGTATTTTTGAGAACCGCCTGGCGGAAGAAAACATCGTCGGATCCCTGATCTCCCCCGGCGCGGCTCTGTTTCGGCGCCAGGTATTGATCGATGCGCTCTACCAGGGGCGGTTGCCGCTGCAAAACAGCGAATACCACGGGGTTGGGCCAGATATCTTCGCCTCGCTGCTATCGATGCTGCGATATCCGAAGGTTGGCTTTGTGAAGGAACCTCTTGCCAGTTTCCGGGCTCATGATGGCTCGATCACCATCGACGCGCTGAAAGATCAGAAGAAGGCCGCCAACATCACCGCCGCTTACAACGAGGTGCGACATTACTACGTCGAGTTAAAGGCGATGCAGGCTGTAAGAGGGGCGCAAGCATGAAGAATTTTCAGCCACCGCGGCCGATCACCCTGGCCCAGGACACCATCTCGCGGCGGGAACTCCAGCAGACCGCCGATTGGATGATGGCGGGGAATCGCCTGACAAAGGCGGAAGAAACAACCGCCTTCGAAGCCGAGTTCGCGGCATGGATGGGCTGCAAACATGCGGTATTTGTGAACTCGGGCTCGTCTGCAAACCTGCTGATGATATATGCCGCGCGCGAAGCCGGACGGTTGCGGAACAACAAGGTGATCGCGCCCGCCGTCAGCTGGGTGACCACGGTGTCCCCACTTATCCAGTTCGGTTTTGATGTGCGGCTTTGCGACTGCGATCCGACCAATCTCGGGCTGGATCTGGATCATCTCGAACGGCTCTGCAAGGAGGAGGCTCCGGCCCTGCTGATCCTTGTGCATGTGCTTGGTCACGCCAACCATATGGCGGCGATCCGGGACATCTGCGAACGGTATGATGTCCTCTTGCTGGAGGACAGCTGCGAAGCCCTGGGATCGGTCAGCGACGGGCGAAAACTCGGCTGTCATGGGACTGCGGGCAGTTTCTCATTCTATTACGGGCATCATATCTCGACGATCGAAGGGGGGATGGTTGTCACCGATGACAGTGAGCTCCATCAGGTCATGCTGTCGCTGCGGTCTCATGGCTGGAGCCGGGATCTCAACCCGACATTGCGCGATCAGCTGCAGCAAGACCACAATATCGACGATTTCCGCAACCTTTACACCTTCTACTACGCCGGGTTTAACCTGCGCTCGACGGATCTGCAGGCCTTCATCGGGCGTCAGCAAATTCTGAAACTCGATGATATCTGCCGGCTTCGCGAACGAAATTTTGACATCTACGCCGCGCAGTTGCGGGGTTATTATCGTCAGGACAGCGAGACTGAGCTGTTATCCTCCTTCGCCTATGGCACCTTGGTGGAGAACAGGATGGAGGTATTCGAGCACCTCAGGGACCAGGATATCGAGTGTCGACCGCTCATCTGCGGAAATATCGCGCGCCATCCGTTCTGGATCCGGCATTACGGGCATCAGGTGCTGCCAAACGCAGATCTGATTCACGACTATGGGATTTACCTGCCCAACCACCATAATTTGTCGCCGACGGATGTGACCTGCGTCACCGACGCGTTCAAGGCGGTTGCGCGTCCCAAGAGCATTCATGACCGCGCAGCCTGAGCTGCGGCCGATGGCGATTTCCAGAAACAACGGACAGCAAAATGCCAAGTGTT
>NZ_JBBLYU010000011.1 GCF_037911135.1 Phaeobacter sp. A36a-5a
TAATGTCAGCCTGACCATCTGGGATGCCGGCGGCGCGGATCTGATCGACGCCTCCGATCTTGGCAGCAACAGCCGGATCGACCTGCGCCCGGGGCAGTATTCCACCATCGGAAGCCTTGAGAACAATGTCGCCATGGCCGCCGCGGTCCGGGTAGACGGGCGCACCGTCAACCTGATCGAGGACGCCTGGGGCGGGGTCGGCAATGACCATCTGATCGGCAATGGCGCCCCCAATACGCTGGTCGGCAACGCCGGGCGTGACACGCTGGCCGGGGCACGCAACAGCGATGTGCTGATCGGCGGGCAGGGCAGCGACCGGCTACAGGGCGGCAAAGGCCATGACCTGCTGGAGGGCGGGCGCGGACGCGACACGCTGAAAGGCGGCGCCGGGCAAGATACGCTGGAAGGCGGCGGCGGCAATGACCGCATGGTCGGGGGACGGGGCGCGGATGTCTTTGTGTTCTCACGAGGGGCCGATGTGGTGATTGATTTTCAGGGCAACGACCGGATCGACATGGCTGCTGCCACCGGGGTGCTGGATTTTGCCGATCTGCGCGAGGATCACCTTGAGGAAGACGGCGCGAATCTGGTGATCCGGGATCAGGACGGCCAGTCCCTGACCCTGCTCAACACGGCATTCGGTGATCTTGCGGCGGATGATTTCCTGTTCTGAGGGCGCCTCGGACCGCCGCCTTCAGCACCGATCCCTCTATCGCCAGACCTTCTGTCAGAAGATGAAAGCATCAGCCGGCAGGCCCCTGTCCTCAATCTGCAGGGATGCGCTCTGCTGGGCTCCCCTGCGCGCACGCTGCCAGAGCGCGCTTCTCTTATAATCTGCCCTCCCCTCAGTGTCCCGGATATCCCACGGTGGAGGGACAAAGAGGCGGATTTCTGACGCCTCTGTTCCAGGTGCGGATCTCTGCCCGCCATGGGTACCGCCGCGCAGCCGTCCTTGCGGGGTGCTGCACCGTGCCCCTTTTCCCTGAGTGACCCAAGGGAATGCCGCCTCTGGCAAAAAATCTACTATTGCGCGATCTTTATCTACAATATGCACGTTTAACGTGAGTCTTGTTTCATTACAGATGGAAAGCAGATCCCATGCCGTTATATCAGGATTACCGCGCCCTTTTGGTCAGCAACACCGATGGCTGGCACGACGGGGATGACACGATCTCTTATGGCTTTGTGAGCCAGGTGCCAGGCTATTACCCCTATGACCCGGTCTTTGACGACTATGCTGTCAGGGCAGGCTATATCCCGGCCAGCGCCTCTGTTGCGATGGATGCGCGGCAACAGGCGCTGATGCTACAGTCAGTGGCAGCCTGGAACGAGGTCGCCAATGTCAATCTCACCCCTGCCGGACCCGGGGATGTGCTGGATATCGCCTTTGCCAGCTACGGGTTTGACAACACCGGTCTCTTTGGCTTTGTCGCCAATTTTCCCGATGCAGATGATCTGGGCACGGAGACCTCTATGGCCGGGGATCTCTGGATCAACAGCAGCAACCCCAATCAATATGTGCCGGGCATCGGCCCGATACTGGGGCATACCAGCTGGAACACCTATCTGCACGAGCTGGGCCATGCGCTGGGGCTGCGTCATCCCAATGAGCAGCCCAGCGACGCGGCCACCAACGGCCAGTTCACGGTGATGTCCTATGTCGCCCATCCGGGCGAGGCGGATCTGAGCTATA
>NZ_JBBLYU010000012.1 GCF_037911135.1 Phaeobacter sp. A36a-5a
ATATCCTCAGCCCTCGGTGCTGACCGGCAGATCCATGCCGTGTTCTTTCAGCAGGGCGTGGCGGCGGGCGGTTTTGAGGTCTTCGCGCACCATTTCGGCGCACATCTCCTCGGTGGTGATCTCCGGCTCCCAGCCCAGTTTCTGCTTTGCCTTACCCGGATCGCCCAGCAGCGTCTCCACCTCGGCGGGGCGGAAATAGCGCGGATCGATGCGCAGCACCACATCGCCCACCTTCAGCGCCGGGGCCATATCGCCCTCAATCGCGGTCACGGTGGCAATTTCGGCCTCGCCTTCGCCCGAAAACGCCAGCGTCAGCCCCAGCTCCTGCGCCGACCAGGTGATGAACTGGCGCACCGAATATTGCTTGCCGGTGGCGATGACGAAATCCTCGGGCGCCTCCTGCTGCAGCATCATCCACTGCATCCGCACGTAATCCCTGGCATGGCCCCAGTCGCGCAAACTGTCGATATTGCCCATATAGAGACACTCCTCGAGGCCTTGCGCGATATTGGCGAGGCCGCGGGTGATCTTGCGCGTCACAAAGGTCTCGCCCCGGCGCGGGCTCTCGTGGTTGAACAGGATGCCGTTGCAGGCATAGATGCCATAGGCCTCGCGGTAATTGACCGTGATCCAGTAGGAATAAAGCTTGGCCACCGCATAAGGGCTGCGCGGATAAAACGGCGTGGTCTCGCGCTGCGGGGTTTCCTGCACCAGGCCGTAAAGCTCGGATGTGGACGCCTGATAGAAGCGGGTCTTTTTCTCCAGCCCCAGGAAACGGATCGCTTCCAGCAGGCGCAGGGTGCCGATGCCATCGACATCTGCGGTATATTCCGGCGCCTCGAAACTGACGGCGACATGAGACTGCGCGCCGAGGTTATAGACCTCATCCGGTTCGATCTCGCTCAGCAGCCGCGTCAGGTTGGAGGTATCGGTGAGATCGCCGTAATGCAGCTTGAAGCGGGCATGATCCACATGCGGATCCTGATAGATGTGATCCACCCGGCTGGTGTTGAACGACGACGCCCGCCGCTTCAGCCCATGCACCTCATAGCCCTTCTCCAGAAGAAACTCCGCAAGGTAGGACCCATCCTGACCCGTCACACCGGTGATGAGGGCTTTTTT